>JAPPLF010000008.1 GCA_028874215.1 Acidobacteriota bacterium | reverse complement strand
CAGCAACGCCGGCATCGCTCAGGCGGAGGTGCTGGGGCAGTTCGTCCAGTACATAGTCATCATCTTTTCCGTGGTGGTGGCCCTGCAACAGCTTCAGGTCCAGTTCGTGGGCGACGCCTTCCTGATCATCCTCGGAGCCATCAGCTTCGCATTCGCGCTCGCTTTCGGGCTGGGCTGCAAGGACCTGGCCGGACGCTGGGTGGCTGGCCTGGTCGACCGCCTCTCGCCGCCGGCGGAGTAGGCCGGGGCCGCGAGCCGGCCGCGGGCGGGGACCAGGGCGGGATGGGTCCAACGGTCACAGAGAGATGCGACCCTGACGTTACGGCGGATCGCTGGCGGGACAAATCATGGCGGGAACTCGTCTAAAGTCTTACAGGGCTGCACGATCTGCGTTTCCTGCCGTTGTACTGGACCCTGCTGGACCGCGCCGCGAAAGCGGGAAAACCGGATCCCAATGGCGGGACTCCCGCACACGCTGACGCCTCTTCTTTCGAGGTCCCGGAAACCGACCTCTCGTTGAGCTTTGAAAGCCGAGGTGGACCTGCCCTGCTTTCACGGATGGTTGGTTCTTGGGGTTGATGCGGTCTGATGTGGTTTGCGTTTCCCCAGCGGAGAGGGGTGGCGGAATCGGACCCGTGTTTGGATGGCGGGTCTCCCGGCGTCCGAACGCGGGTGGACAAGCGAAGCGCGTCAGCTCGCGAGCCGCGACCGATTGCGAGACCAGAGCGAATCCGGGGGCGGGTGGCTCGCGGCGAGCACGCGGCAGGCCATCGCGGTTCGCGTCGAGATCCCCCGGCTCCTCGTCGCGGCTGTGCTCGAAGGCGATTCTCACCCGACCCGTAACCCCTCGGAGATACGAGGTCGTCGATCCTGGGCCGTTTTCGACCCCGTTAGATACGCCGAAACCGGTTCGGATCGACCGTTTCCGGATGGGTGGCGCTGGCGCTGGTGGTTGTGCTGGCGTTGACGGCGGGCGAACTTGACCGCGTGACTCCAATCACGGAAGGGCTTGCCCCCATTGAAAGAGGAGACCACAAGTGGCCCCGCTCGGCCGCGCTACGGGCGAAAGGGATACGATCAAGAACCTGAAGGCGGTACTCACGACGCTGGTGGTGCTCGCGTTCTTGGTGCTGGTGGGCGTCAGGGTGGTGCGCGTTCCCCCCGTTAGCGGAACGTGGACACACGGGGAGCCGGGACAGTGGACCCATCTTCGGCTTGTGAGGGAGGAGCGTGAACCGGGACCTGGACCTCGGCGAGTGCTCGGAGACTTATCCGGGGCCTTGAAGGAGGCCCTGACGAAGGACTCCAGTGCGATCCCCCTACACGTGGCCGGTTCTTGGGACAATCCGTACTTGGAGCTGGAGGTAGGCGGGGTCGACTACTACTACGAGGGTGACCCTGGAGGCGTGTTGTGCTCCTTAGCGGGGGAGGTGGAAGGCGGCGGCGACCGGTCCCTACTGGCGGAGTGGTTTGTACGACGACGGCACTCGTACCGGTTGGTCGCCGTGATCCGGTGCCCGGAGGTGGAGCCGTTCCGCATGGTGTTTGAGAAGGTGGAAGAATGAGCTCGGACATGTCCGGGGCATCGTCCCGCTGGCGCTGATCCTCTACTAAAACCCCGGCTGGCTCCCGTAGTCCCCCCCACCTCCCGTCAAACCAGTGGAGTTGACACAAGCGGTAGCTTTCGGGCGAGAAAGGGCACGCCACGGTAGGCGTGCACTTGTCGGTCGCGCGACGGAAGGAGGACCGCGGTGAGTACCACGGAGAAGGCTTGGCGTGATGGGGTCCAGTTGGCAAAGAACCGAGTCGCGTTTGCAATACAAGAGGCAGATGATCGGGAATCGAGACCGCTGGAGCTTGGAGCAGCGGTGGAGGGGTTGAGTGACGTAGAGGCCAAAGCCTTTTTTGCGGGCTACCGGTGGGGGATGTGGAGTGTGGAGAGGGAAGTGCGGTGTGGGGAGAGGGATATTCAGCGGATGCAGGCGGGACTTCCAGCCTTGGGTTGACGCCGACTCCCCCACGGTATGCAATTGGCTCATCGGAAAGGCATATCAACCCCGCGTATGCCGTGCTAACCCATTGCTTGTCCACGAGGCCGTCGAGCTTGGATGCGACGGCCCGGTCGAGACTGTTCCAGACGATGTCCGGATCGGTGTTTCGGAGGCAACCCACGGCTGGCTTGACGCGGGCTAAGGGCGTCAAGCCAGCGTACCCCTTGGGGCCACACTCCGTGCGTCCCCTGCGGAGGCTGGCGGGGGGCCGCGCCCCCTCTGACCCCCGGGACAAACCCGCTCCGGCGGCGTTCGCGGTTGGGACTCCGAAGGTCCCCCCAGTCGGTCGGTCGCCGGATGTTCTCCCGCCGCCCGCCGATGAACGCCGTCGGCTTCGCGGCCGAGTTCCGCAGAGTGACCGGCGAGCGGCGTGGTCGGCGTTGCCACCGCTTCGGCGCCGGTCCCCCCGGTCTCCGGCACGGACTCCGTCCGTTCCTTCGGCCGGGGTCGAGTCCCCTCCTCGCCCCCGAAGGCAGGAGGGCCGACCCAGCGGCTTGAGCACCTGACGCTGCCAGGAGCCCCGCGCCCACGCTGCCGGGCTGCCGGTATGGAACCGGACGACCGGCTCGCCGTTGCCTTCCCGCACGGGATTGCTGGATCGGGAGCGACCCCAGGCGAGGGGGGGATGGCCTGCACATCCCAACCGCCGCCGTGGCGTGTGAGGCATGCCGAACACCTGGGTCGCTCCCGGCAACGGGCGCAAGCGCCCGCGCGTCACCGCCGCCCCGGCGGCGGCGGCACAAACACAACGAC
>JAPPLF010000007.1 GCA_028874215.1 Acidobacteriota bacterium | reverse complement strand
TGTGCCCGAATCGCAACGCAGTCCGCGCCTGTGCAGGGACGGTCGAATGCCGTGATGACTATTGCCAGGTGCTGTCAAGGCAGCTCCGGCGGGTTGACGTCGTAGTCGACGTCGAGCTCTCGCAGGAAGGCCAGGAGGTCGGCCACTTCCTCTTCGGTCAACTCGGCTTCCTTGGCCTCCCGGAGGTTCTCCTCGTCCAGCCACTGGTTCGGCTTGCCGCCGCCCAGCATCACGTCCACGGCTTCTTCCAGGGTGGCCGCGCTCCCGTCGTGGAAGTACGGCGCCGATTCCGCGATGTCAAGCAAGGTGGGTGTCTTGAAGGCGCCCGTGTCCTGCTCGTCTCCGGAGACCTTGGCGCGGCCGATGTCAGGCGACTCGGCGTCCATTCCGATGCCCACGTTGTGATACTGGAGGTCGGTCAGGAGCAGGCCGTCGTGGCAGTTGGTGCACTTGGCCTTTTCGCTGAAAATGGTGTATCCGCGCCGGGCCGCTTCACTCAGAGCCGACTCGTCTCCTTCCCGGAAACGGACCCAGGGAGAGCCCACGGCGACGATGGTCCGCATGAACGAGGCCACGGCCTGGGCAACGCGGTCCGGATTGGCGTCGCCGCCGAAGATGGCCTGGAACTGCTCCTTGTAGCCGGGGATCTCGTTCAGCTTGGCGCAGACATCGTCCATGCTGGGGGCGCCGTCCTTGCCCGAGGCGCCCATGTTTCCACCGCGCCAGGCGCCCTTCACCTGGGCTTCCAACCCCTTGGTGCGTCCGTCCCAGTAGAGCTCGGAGTGGTATCCGATGTTCCACAGAGTCGGACTGGATCGGGTCAGGGTCTTGTCGAAAGCCCCGATGGCGACGGGCTTGCCGTCGGTCAGGCCGTGTTCCTTCAGGTGGCAGCCGTAGCATGACCGAACGCCGTCTCCGCTGAGCCGGGGGTCGTAGTAGAGCTGTTTCCCCAATTCGATCTTGGCCACCGTCATGGCGTTGTCCTCGGGGATGGCCATGGACTCGTAGCCCGCCAACTCGGGCCACTGCGGGGCCGGTTCCTCTGCGGGGGGCGGCGGGGCCGGGGCGCAGCCCCACAGTCCGGCGAGGAGAGTGATGGTCAGGGCCCAAGAGTACCGGCGACTTGGAGTTACGGATGTGGATCGATGCATTGTCTCCTCCCGTGAGTCTGTAACGGCCAGCATTTCACCTCGCCCCCGGATGCGCCGTGGCCGGGAGGGTCGAATCCCTTACGGCGCTTTACCGAGCGTCTCGCCAAGCTCGTCCTGGAGCTTCTCTCCCTGGTCTCTCAGAAATTGATACAGAATCATGACGTCGGTGCCCATGCAGAAGTGGCGAACGCCCAGATCCAGGTAGTACTTGGCCCGGTCCACGCTCTCGATCTCCGCACGGGGCGGAACCCCTGCTTCCAGGCAGGTGGCGATCACCCTCCGCTCCGTTTCCCGGACGTCGGGCGCATGAAACTCGCCGGGGCGGCCGATGCTCAGAGCGTAGTCGGCGGGACCCCACTGGACCATGTCCACCCCTCCCAGGGCAAGGATCTCGTCGAGAGCATCGACCGCAGTGCGCTTTTCGATCATGAACGCGATCACCACGTCGTCCAACTGCTGAGGGTAATCCGATTGTCCGGAACCATGCACGTAGCTGCTCCGGCGTACGCCGACGCCGTGGTAGCCGCCGGCGTCGGGAGTTTCCGGCTTGACCGCCCGGATGCACTCCCGCACGTCATCCGGATTCCGGCAGTCGGCGAACAGGACACTGTCGAATCCGGCGCCGATGGACCGTTGAGCCAGAAAACGCCGGGGTTCCTGGTCCAGCTTGATCATGGAGGAAAGCCCCAGCAACTCCGCCGCCCGGCACACGTTTTCCAGGGAGAAGAGGTCGAATGGAGCGTACTCCGCAACGAATTCGATGTAGTCGAAGACTCCCGTATGGCCGATGATCTCCACCACCGATGGCCAGGAACTGTGGATGTGGGTCCCGACCGTGGGCCTTCCGGCGTTCAGAGCCTCTCTCAGCTTGTTCCGTTTCATCGCTTAGTTGTCTCCTGTCAGCCGGTTCGCGCTCCTTCCGGCCAGTCTACTACGACCGGACCTCAGCGGTGCACCTCCGGACGAGATTGGACCTGACGCAGGGATGGGATTGGGGTCCCGCGGGGTCAAAAGGAAATTCGAATGGTGGAGAGGGGGGGCAATACGACTGCCGCCTCGGAGCCGGGCGCCGCGAAGTTCGGCCTGCGGCCGCGCGGAGCCTGGAATGGATTCGACTTGGGGCCGGGAGCGCAGGCGGTTGTTTACCGGCTCCCGAAATTCTTCGAATGACCTCCTGCCGATCCCGGGGGACCTCGGACAACGGGCGGTCCGGGAAGCCGGGATCGACCCTCGAACAGACCGGGGAAGCATTCAGTGTGCGGCGCTGGATGGATCCTCCAGTGCCTCGCCGAAATCCTCTTCCTCCCTTTCCTTCACCTCTTCGATGGTGATGGCCGTGTCCAGCGGCGCGTCCGTGTCGGTAATCCGATTGTCGTCGGTGCAGAGTTCCGGGTCGTTCATGTCGATCCACTCGTCGTACTCTTCCGGCACCTCGGATTCGGGGTAGATGGCGTTGACCGGGCACAACGAGACGCAGGCGTCGCAGTCGATACACTCGTCGGGATTGATGATCAGCATGTGCGGATCTTCGATCTCGTAAAAGCAGTCGACAGGACAGTCGGCGACACAGTCGGTGTAACGGTTGTCAACACATCGTTCGGTCACAATGTAGGTCATTCTCGTGCTCCTTCTGCTGGACCCGTTGAGGGCGCCACTATAGCAAGGAAGACTGATATCAGGCAATGAGGTCCGCGGCCGGCAGGTCATGCCTCAATACGTGCACGAGTGTTGATCTCGGACAGGTTCTGTTCCATCATGGCGCCCCGGCGAGAACCAGGAATCGAAACGGTTCGAAAAGTGCGCCGCCGGCCGGAACCGCAACCGGCTGGGAGTTCGAGTGGGCGATGGGTGTGGCCATGAAGCGATGGGTGTGGATTGGTGTTCTGCTGATGGGAGTCGGCGCCGTCTGGTCGCAGGGTCCGGCCGGCGGCGCCCATGACTCCGGCCTGCTGATCATGGCTCACGGCGGCGACGAGCAGTGGAACCGGGCCGTCAAGGAAGCCGTGGCGCCGCTGGAGAAGGTCTGTCCGGTGGTGGTGGCCTATGGAATGGCGCAACGGGAGCCCTTGCGGCAGGGCATCCTGCAGCTCGAAGAGCAAGGGGTGCGGAAGATCGCCGTAGTCCGGCTCTTCATGGACGGCAGGTCCTTTCTGTCGCAGACCGAGTACCTGCTGGGCGTGAGTGACCAGCCGCCTCCCTTTTTCCTGCACCATGATCATCATCACCACAAGATGACCCGCGATGCGGTCCGGCTGTTGAGAGGATCGGAGATTCCGCCTCCCCTCGAGCTGGAGTCCCAAGTTATCTTGAGCGCTGCGGGCCTGCTGGACTCCCGTCTGGCCGGGGATGTGCTGTTGGACCGGGTCCGGGCATTGAGCGAATCTCCGGCGGCCGAATCGGTGCTTGTCATCGGGCACGGTGTCGGGTCCGATGCCCGTGACCGGTACTGGAAGGACCGGATGCAGATCCTGACCCAGGGACTGAAGGCGCTGGGCAAGTTTCGGGAGATTCGGGTCGAGACCCTGAGAGAAGACTGGGAAGACAAGCGCAAGGTGGCCGAGGAGCGGATCCGGGGTTTCGTGTCGAAACAGAGCCGGCAGGGAAGGGTATTGGTCGTCCCGTTCCGGGTATTCGGATTCGGACCCTACGATGAGGTTTTGGAGGGATTGGACTACAGCGCCGACAGAATGGGGCTGCTCCCTCATCCGAACGTCACCCAGTGGCTGCGGGAGCAGGCTCAAGACTGCTTTTCGCGGGCGGGATGGGACAGTCCGTTTCCTTCGATTCACTCCGCCAACTTCTGTTGTTCCGATTCCGCCGCGGCCCGGGCGGCCTCTTCCTTCCGGTAACCGCCATGGCCGCGACGATTCTGAGCGTGTTGGTGGTGGTGGGGATCCTGGTCGGGTGCGCGCTTCTGACTCAACTGTTCGCCCGCGTCATGTACCGGCGCTGCCCGGAGTGCGGCATTCTCAACGCCCGGCGCCGTTGGCAATGCCGCCAATGCGGCGTGCCGCTGGTCGACAAGCAAAATGAGTGACGCCCAATGACGGAGGATACAGGCGGTGATCGCCGACTGCTCGCCGGCGCTACGGTGCTGTCTCCTGCCACAGCTTTAGACTGCGTACGATAGCGTCTTCCAGCCAGGTAGAGAACCGGGCCGCAGCCTCATCCGGACGTTCCTTGTAGTTGATCAGGAAGACGCTGTCCGTCACGGCCGTGACCGGCCCGATTTCCGAATCGACCTGTTCCGGAGGGCAGTACACGTGGATCGTGCCGTCCGGCCGCAACGGATTGTTGGGCAGGCGCTTGCAGGCGCCGCGAATGAGCGGAACCGATGTCTTTCTGCCCAGGAAGTCGATGCCATCCACGGTTGCCTGATGCCGAGTCATCAGGGCGTGCAGCTCCTTGATGTGTAGCTTGTGGACAGTGGGCGGGTGCCCTTCACGAATTCGAATACGCCATCGACTGCTGCCTCGTGATCTCTGATCATCGCCGCAATGGCGCCAGGATTGGCCCCGCTTTCGTGCGGAATCAATGCCGCGTGGATCCCACGTTCGATGAGCAATTGGGTGATGACGCGGTCGAGCGTGTAAAGGCGCTCGATCAACCCGGTCTCGATGGCCCATTCGCGCTTCAATCGTGCTTCGAACCGGCGGTATGAATCCTGACTGCCCAGCCGCTCGAATTGCTCGCGCCAGACTTGGGCCAATGCACCGAGTTCGGCTGTAGCCAGATCCGCGTGGGATTCATAGTCTTCTATCGGCTTCCAACGATGGTGCATGTCGTGACTCACACGTTTGCTCAAAGGGGAAATTGCGGAACTTTTTGCCCCACCCATGGTCCGGCTAGAGGACATCCTCAAGGTTTTTTTCCGGTTTTCTCAGCACGTACGATCTGGCTGGCCGGTCTGACCGGCCGGTGGACAGCCGTCGGGAACGGCTGCTAGAATGCGCGCTTCAAATCTGACGTCCCCATCGTCTAGCCTGGCCTAGGACACCGCCCTTTCAAGGCGGCAACACGGGTTCAAATCCCGTTGGGGACGTCTCCGATTCTCCTGCATTCGTGGCCGGTTCGCTCTCATATCCAGGGTGGTTCTGCTACACTCCGTCTGTCTGTCGGGTGCGCCCGTAGCTCAGCTGGATAGAGCGTCGGCCTCCGGAGCCGAAGGCCACAGGTTCGAATCCTGTCGGGCGTACCATAAAGTTTCCTGGGCTTTCCAAATCTCAAGCTCCAAATCTCAGGTTGGAAAGTGGGTCCATCGCCGGTTCCCTCTCTGGGCATTGCTCCATTGAAGTTCGGCGGCTGGAATCCGCCGCTCCATGACGATTAGCGATTCGTCGCTCCATTCAAGTCCAACTCCCGCCAGAGGTGGCATCGGACCTGGTGCCCGGGGGCGATTTGCTCCAACTCCGGCAGGTCGTTGCCGCATCGATCCCGGGCGTGGACGCAGCGGGGATGGAAGGGGCATCCGGAGGGTGGGTTCCGGGGGCTGGGAACTTCGCCGCTCAGTTTGATTCTGGGCCGGTTCCGGACCCGGGGATCGGGCCGGGGGATCGCATCGAGAAGGGCCGCCGTATACGGGTGTCCGGGACTCGTGAAGAGAGTCCCGGTGGGGGCCGTCTCCATGATCCTCCCCAGGTACATGACGGCGACCCGGTCGCTGACGTGACGGACCACCATCAGGTTGTGAGTGAGGAGCAGCGTGCCGATGCGGTACCGGTTTTGCAGTTCCAACATCAGGTTGAGGATCTGGGCCTGGACGGAGACGTCCAGGGCCGAGACCGGTTCGTCCGCCACCACCAGCCGGGGCCGGGTGGCCAGAGTTCGGGCGATGCCGATCCGCTGCCTCTCCCCTCCGCTGAAGGCGTGGGGGTAGCGCCGGGCCGCCTCGGGCCGCAGCCCCACCTGCAACAACAGCTCGCGGACCCGTTCCCGGCGGCCCGCCCGGGTGGGGACCCCCAGCTCCCCGGCGTGAATGCGCAATGGTTCGCCGATGATCTGCTGAACCGTCATCCTGGGATTCAGGGAGGAGTAGGGGTCCTGGAAGACCATCTGCAGTTGCCGCCGCAAGGGTTTGAGCCGGCGGCGGGGCAGCTTCAGCAGATCGACGACTTGATCCTCTTCGGTTCGGAACCGGGCCGATCCGGCGGTCGCCTCGTATCCCCGGAGGAGAGTCCGGGCCAGCGTGGTCTTGCCGCAGCCGGACTCTCCCACCAGCGACAGCGATTCCCCCTCGCTCAGTTCGAAACTGACATCCGTGACGGCCTGAACCGTGCCGCTCTTCCGCTGGAAAGGGCCGGAACGGACCGGGAAGTGCTTGGTCAGGTTCCTGACGTCGAGGAGGGTCCCGGGTCTCAATCTCTACTCTCCTTTTCGATCGGGACGAAGTGTCCGTTTTCGGGACGAAGTGTCCGTTTTCGGACGGTCCTGCCGCGTTTGGGACGGCTTTTCCGGCTCACGGAGCAAGCACAACACCTCTTGGTCCGGGCTCACCATCACCGGTTGCGGTTCCCTCCGATTGCAGGTCCCGTCCAGGAATTCCGGGCAGCGAGGGTGGAACGAACACCCGGCGGGCCGCCGGAAGGCGGGCGGCACGGCGCCGGAGATGCCGGGAAGCGCCTGCTTCGCGGCGGCGCCCAGACCGGGCATGGAGTTCAGGAGGGCGCGGGTATAAGGATGTCCGGGCGAGTGGAAGATGCTATCGACGGGCGCTCTCTCCACCCCTTTTCCCAAGTACATCACAAGGACCTCGTCGGCCATCTCCGCAATCACCCCAAGGTCGTGGGTGATGAGAACGATGGCCATCCCTCTCTTCTTCTGGAGATCCCGCAGCAAGTCCAGGATCTGGGCCTGCGTGGTCACATCCAGGGCCGTGGTGGGTTCGTCGGCGATGAGGACCCGGGGTTCGCCCGCCAGCGCTTGGGCGATCAGGGCTCGCTGGCGCAGTCCGCCGCTGAGCTGGAAGGGATACAGCTTCGTCCCCTCCTCGGGATCGGGCATGCCCACCGAGCGCAGGATCTCCACCGCCTGTTCCCGGGACCGCCGCCGGTCCACGCGGTGGTGCAGCCGAATGGTCTCCGAGATCTGCTGGCCGATGGTGTGCACCGGACTCAGCGAGGTCATGGGTTCCTGGAAGATGAGAGCGATCTCCCCGCCCCGGATCGATCGGATCCGGCGTCCCCTGGGGTGCAATCTTGCCAGATCCGCGGGACGACCCCCCTCGGCCGGACGGAGCAGGATTCGGCCTTCCACGATGCGTCCCGGATGGTCCACGATGCCCAGGATGGACAGGGCCGTGACGCTCTTGCCGCAGCCGCTTTCCCCCACGATGCCCAACACCTGCCCGGGGGCCAGGTCGAATCCGACGCCGTCCACAGCACGGACGACCCCTTCCCGGGTAAAGAAGTGGGTCTTCAGGTCCTTGACCGAGAGGATCCAGTCCTCAGACATGGGCGTCACGTTCTCCTCGCGTAGGGATCCGCGGCGTCACGCAGGCCGTCGCCCGCGAAGTTGAAGGCCAGAATGGCTGCGACGACGGGAACTGCGGGAGCCAGCAGCCAGGGTCTCAGCGCCAGGACCTGCACCTGTTGGGCTCCCTGAAGCAGAATTCCCCAACTGATGGCCGGCGGACGCAGTCCCAGCCCCAGGAAGCTCAGCGAGGTTTCGGCGATGATCATGGCCGGAAGGGCCAGGGTGGCGGTGGCGATGACGTGGCTGGTGATGGCGGGCACCAGGTGGCGCCCGATGATGGAGGCGCGGCCGGCGCCCATCAGTTCGGCGGCCAGGACATAGTCTTCCCGGCGCAGCACCAGGAACCGGCCGCGAACTTCCCGGCCCAGGCGCGTCCATCCGATGAGGGACAGGATCACGGTCAGGATGAAATAGACTCGAAGCACGCCCCAATCCCGGGGCATGGCGGCGGCCAGTCCCAGCCACAGGGGAATGGTTGGGATGGAGAGCAGGATCTCGATGATTCGCTGAATGACCGTGTCGACCGTTCCTCCGTAGAACCCGGAGATCCCCCCCAGCACGACTCCCAGAACCAGGCTCAGGACGACCCCCACCAGGCCGATGGTCAGGGAGGTCCGGGTGCCGTGGACCAGGCGGGAGTAGAGATCGCGTCCCAGTCCGTCCGTGCCCAGTATCGAGAGGGCGTGGGCGTCACCTTCCACGCCCATGAGGTGCAGACCGGTGGGAAACAGTCCCAGAAACTCGTACTCGTAACCTCTGACCAGAAGCCGGACTGGATACCTCCGTTCCGGATCGGTGCGGTGGACCCTTCGAAAAATGCGGTGGTCCCACTCCCCGGACACCGCGTGGACATGGGGGTTGAATCCGCCTTCGTCCCGGAGGTGGATGGGCTGGGGAGGACGGTAGGCCCGGCCGGCGTCGATTCGGTTCGGATCGGCGGTGGCCAGGAAGTCGGCCAGGAGGACCACCAGGTACAGGAATCCCAGGAAGATCAGGGCGACCACGCCCAGCTTGTGGCGGCGGAACCGTCTCCAGGTCAGTTGCCAGGCGGACGCGGTTTCGAGTTGGGCCCCGAATTCCTCCGGCTCCCGATTCATGACCTCCCCCGGAACCGGATCCTGGGGTCGATCCAGAGCAGGAGCAAATCGGAGATCAGGGTTCCCGCCACGGTGAGGGCGCCCAGCAGGAGCACCAGGGTGCCGGCCAGATAGAGGTCCTGGTCCATGAGAGCCGACAGCAGGACCGGCGCCACGGTGGGAAGGCTCATGACCATGGAGACGATGATGCTGCCCGACACCAGGTAGGGAAGCAGGTAGCCGGCCGTGCTGACGAACGGATTCAGGGCCACGCGCAGGGGATATCTGAGGAGGAGCCGGATCTCGGAGAGTCCCTTGGCCCTGGCCGTGAGCACGTACGGCTTGGAGAGTTCATCCAGCAAATTGGCCCGCAGGATCCGAATCATGTAGGCCGTGCCCCCCATACCCAGGACCAGGGCCGGCAGCGGCAGATGTTTGACCAGGTCCCAGAGCTTGGCCGCGTCCCAGGGAGCGTCCACGTATCGGGCCGAGAGCAGCCCGCCCACGTCCGCATCGAACCAGGCGAATCCCAGGTACATGACCAGGAGGCCGAGCAGGAAGTTGGGCACCCCGACGCCGGCGAAGCAGAGGAGGGTGAACAGGTAGTCTCCCGCCGAGTATTGGCGGATGGCCGAGTAGACTCCCACCGGCAGAGCCACCGCCCAGGTGAACAGGATGGCGGCCAGCGACACGGCCATGGTGAGCCAGAGACGATCGGAGATGATCTCCGAGACCGGCTGTCCCCGAATCCAGGAGACGCCCAGATCGCCCCGGAGCAACCGCCCCATCCAGATCAGATAGCGCTGCGCCGCCGGTTGGTCCAAGCCGTAGCGGACCCTCAGAACCTGGACCTCATCCGGGGGCAGGGGAATCCCCTGGGAGGCCCGGCGATCCACGTAGGCCGTGACGAAATCCCCCGGCGGGAGCTCGATGAGTACGAATGAGATGATGCTGATGGCCCAGATCGTCAGGGCCGCCTGGAGCAGGCGGTGGCGCAGATAGGCAGCCATATCGGTCATCTGGTGCCGGCCTGCCGGAGGGCGGCGCCGGACGGGGTTTGCAGACGATCCGGATGAGACGCGTTGACCGCTCCCGGACGCAATACTACTCCTTCCAATACAGGGTCTCCAGGCGGCCCGTGGACGGGTAGCGGCAATCGTCCCGGGTACAGAGCCGGGCCGGGACGTTGCCCAGCCGCCGGTGGACGAGGCGCACCCTGCCGGGCCCCCCGCCAACGGTGCTCATCATCCACTGCTCACGAATGGCGGTCCCCCAGATCTCCCGTCCGATCCGGGTCCTTTCCACGTCAGGTTGGGTTCGGCCGAACCGATAGAGATCCTGGGCCCGGAGAATCTGCGGGTCGGCGGGTCGTTTCCCCAGTCGTCCGTTGCTGGAAAACCAGAGGCCGAAAAGGGGGCCGATGGGGGAAATCCGGTCGACGGGAAGGACATACATGGGCTGGCTCCCCCAGACGGACTGGGTGGGATTGGTCCAACAGGTGATCTGGGTGCGGTTGGCCCGCATCTCCTCCCACCAGAGGGTCCGTCCCAGGATGGGAACGTCCACGGCGATGCCCAGTTCTTCGAGCTGCTGTTCCAACATCTGGAACTTGGGGATCACCAGGCGATCGGAGGGCGCCGGAATCCGGATTCGCAATCGGCCGCGGCCGTCGCTTCGCATCCGGTATCCTTCGCTGTCCCGTTCCTCCAGTCCCAGGCCGTCCAGCATGGCATTGGCCCGGTGCGGGTCGTAGGCGGACCAGAGGGTCAGGTAGCTCTCGCCCGGGTGTTCGGGATGCGCCGAGTTGGGCCCGGCCGCGCCGGGGCGGGCCAAGGAGAAGTAGAAGGCGTCACTGAACTGGGATCGGCGGAGACCCAGTGAGAGCGCGCGCCGGAAGTCGGCGTTCCGCAGCAACCTGGAGATCTCGGGATCTCCCTCCCACCCCAGGTTGAAGTAGCAGCCGAAGAGCATCCTCGAGGGGGAGGGGTCGAGATGGATGTTGTAGTTTTCCTCCCCGGCATGCTCCAGAAAGACGGGCAGATTCTGAAGGTCCAGATCCCGGTACTGAAAATCATACTCGCCGGCGATGGCCCGCAGGTTGACGACCTCGCGGTCCGTGGCCTTGGTCAGGACCCAGCGATCGATATAGGGAAGCTGGTTGCCTTCCGTGTCCACCTCCCAGAAATAAGGGTTCCGTTCCAGGACCCACGCGGAACTGTCCCGCGCCTGCACGGTCCTCCAGGGCATCAGGACGGGCAGTTCGGCGTTCAGGGCGTAGTTGTTCCGGAGCTTCATCAGCCCGACCCAGTCCTCCTGCTGTGATTCCCGCACCTTGCGACGGAGATCCTCCGGGGACACGTAGCTGGGATGGAACTGCTTGAGATAGTGCGCCGGCGCGTAGGGCCCCCAGAGAAACTCTCCGAAGACGCCTCCCCCGAACCGGCTGAAGGCGGAGGCCACGATCTCCAGGAGCCGGTGATACGGGTCGTCGTATCGGAAGAGCACCGTGTGCGGATCCAGGACCCGGAAGCGCATCTGCTTGCCGTTGACCACCAGGTCCGGATCGGGGAAGGGAAACACGTCGGGGTGGGCGTTGAGATCTTCCCAGTAGAAGCGCACGTCCTCCGCGGTGAAGGGATGGCCGTCGGACCAGCGCATGCCTCGCCGGAGGTGAATTCGGAGGCGGCGGCCATCCTCGCTCTGGCGCCAGTCCTCGGCCACGCTGGGGACGATTCGGGTCCCGGACGCGTCGTAGAAGAGGAACTTCTCCATGCCCATGATCCGGTTCATCTCTTCGTTGAGACCCTTGGCGATCATTCCGGATTGCACGGTTCCTCCGTACCGGCCGATGGCCTCGATGGGCTGGAGCACCAGCGGATTCTCCGGCAGCCGTTCCTCGACCGGCGGCAGCTTGCCCTGGGCCACCAGGCGGGCCAGCATCGGGGCCTCCCGGAAACGGCGGGGCCGGCGTTCCGGGTCCAGGACGATCGCGGCCCCCTGCGGGGTTTCGTCGGAGATCAGATAGGGCGAGGACCCGGGTATTTCCGAGTCGAGAGCCGGCTGGCAGCAGAGGGCGCCCAAGGCCGCGAGGAAAGGGAGGAATGTCGACCTTCGGCTGGACATTTCATCGGCAATCGTCGATGGTCTGGCAGAATGGCAGAGCCGGGGAGATGCCGCAAGCGGACTCGTCCCGGGCGCCGGGAGGATCCAACCATGTCGCAACCAAGCTTGTTCGCCCAGGACGACGTTTATTCCCGCTCCATACCCCGCCAGGCGGGGCCGCGGGGGGCTCATCCGGCCGCAACCTACGATTTCGGCGTGGCCTATCCCGATCCCGGCTCCCTGCCGCTGGCGGAGTTGGCGGAAGGCCTTCGAGTGGGCCTCGAAGAGGAAGGGAGAGATCTCGCCAAATACCCCCATCCTTCGGGATATCCGCCCTTGCGGGAGTACGTCGCCGAGAAGCTGGCGCGGGACCGGGGTCTTTCGGTTTCGGCGCAGGACATCATCCTCGGGGACGGTTCCAGCCAGCCCAATCACATGATCATCGAAGCGCTGATGAACCCGGGCGAGGTGGTCCTGACCGAAGAGTTCACCTATCCGGGGACTCTGGGTATTCTGAGGCGATTCGGGGCCGATATCCGCGGGGTGGCCTGCGACCAGGAAGGATTCCTGCCCGATGCGCTGGAGAGAGCGATCCGAAGCGCTTGCAGCGAAGGGAAGCGGGTCAAGCTCATCTACACGATTCCGACTTTCCAGAATCCCCTGGGATGGGTCATGAGCCTGGAGCGCCGGCAGCACCTGTTGGAGACGGCCCAACGGCACGGGATCGCGATCCTGGAAGACGATTGCTACGTGGACCTTCGTTTTGAGGGGGAGCCGGTGCCGGCGATCGCCTCCCTCGATACCGATGGGGTGGTGGTGTACGTCGGTTCCTTCTCCAAGATCATCGGACCGGGCGTGCGCCTCGGTTACCTGGCCGGACCTTCTCCGCTCCTGGACCGGATCTCGGCCATCAAGAGTGGCGGGGGGGTGAGCCAGTTGGGGGCGCTGGCCATCCATCGTTATGCCGTGACCCACCTGGAGGAGCACATCCGGTCCGCCAACGGAATCCTCAGCCGCAAGCGGGACGCCATGCTGGCGGGCTTGGCGGAGGGATTCGGGGAGCGATCGGATATCGAAGCCTCCTGGAGCCGTCCCCGGGGCGGCCTGTTCATCTGGCTGACTTTGGCTCCTGCGGTCGACATGCAGGCGATTGCCGACCGGGCCCTGCGCGAGGGTATTATCATCTTTCCCGGCATACGCCTGTCGCCCGGGGGAAATTCGGGTCACAACTGCGCCAGGCTCTGTTTCGGGTACGATCCTCCCCGGGTCATTCAGGAGGGAATGCGGCTGCTGGCCGGAATCTGCCGACGGGAAACCGTCGCGTCGGTGTAGGTGCCCGGATCAGCGGCGCCGCGGTGGTCATGAAGCGCTCGATCCGTTCCAGACAACTGCGGCAAAGGGTCGGCCCGATCAGCTACGAGGAAGTCGCTGGGACCGAAGAAAGCGACGATTAACACCTGTCATCTTGGGTTTGTGAAGAGATCCAGGAGTTCGGACCTTGTTCAGTCTCCAGATCACGGACAGCACACCGCTCGACCGTGTGGAGATGCTGGTTCTTCCTCTTACTCATCCGGCTCTCTAGCCTCGGGGTGGGCAGCCTCCCACCGGTGCTCCTTCCACCGGTTGCGAGACTGGGCGCCATATCGCCGGTCGTAGTGATCCCGGTGCTGGCGGAAGCGCCTCAGACGCTCCTCTTCGCGCTCCTCTTCGTCTATCGCCGCCTCGTTTTGTTCATGGACCCATCGGTACACGGCCCAGAAGATGATCGGTAGGATGGCGCCGGCGAGGTATCGCCAATGGAACGTCCCGTTCACAAGGGACCAGCCCACGTAGATCCACAATGGGATCAGGACGATCCACACGCCCAGCCTGAGCAGGTATTTGAGGAACATCATTCGCCGGGGGTACGGACCCGCTAACCTATTGATCTGAGGAGACGAAACAAACGATGTGCCGGCCTCGACGGCAGGCAGGGAATGTCGCACCCGTGCAGACTAACTTTCGCTCCCGATGGTGACAGTCCGATACGTATAGACTGGAGACTTCGCAACTCTCTCCGGTCTGAGCGCTCCGTGTATCCGGAGACCCTCTGATAACGGGATGGCAGCCGTTGTCATCTTCTTTCGAAAAACGAAAACATCCTCCTATCGTGTTCTCTGACAGGCATTTGCCCATCCGTTGACTAGATCCTCCACCTGGAAGACTCTTTCTGCGCTACCGGCCGGAAAGGGGTGAAATCAATGGGAGCCGGTCCGGGGCCACAAAGAATCCCGCCAGCTTCACATGGACGCCCGGAATTCGCGACAAGAAATCTTGCATGAGGTGTGCCGAAGTTTGGTTTCGAGACGCGGCTTGACGCCGCTAAAGATCTACGCTGGCGGATACTTCGATGTGCTGCATCGGAAACTGCCATTTGAATAGCCTCTGCCGCCGTGGGTCGCCCTTACGAATCTCAGAAGCCTGAACCATAGCATTGTATAGATGTCCCCGATTAGAAACATAGCGACTAAGTGAATAAAAAATGAAAATTATCTCTTATCCGCTTCTTATCCGCTGAAAATACTGTGAATATTTGTCCGAAGACGTCATTAATGAATCTCGTAGAGTCCGATTCGTCTCAATACCGGCACGTTGATCGAGCCAATGCATGAAGATACCGACCCGAGACCCGGTCCGGGATCCGGCAAGGAGGGGCGTATGCAGAATCTGGACGAACTGAGGGGGGAGAACGAACTGCTGCGCAACTGCATCTCCCGGCTCACCGCGGCCAGCCTGCAAATCAGCGCGAGCCTCGGCCTTGACACGGTGCTGCGCGAGATTGTGGAAAGCGCCCGGGAGCTGGCGGGCGCCGACTGCGGCGTCATCACGACCGTCGATGCCTCAGGTCAGGTCGAGGACTTCGTCTCTTCCGGCTTCACCACGGAAGAACACCAGCAGTCGGCGGACTGGCCCGCCGGGCTACGGCTCTTCGGGCATTTACGGGACCTGCCGGGACCGATAAGACTGCGAGGTCTTCCCGGCTATGTCGGGTCGCTCGGCATTTCCTCGCACTTGACGTGGATGAAGACGTTCCAGGTCACGCCGATGAGTCATCGGGGCGTCCATGTTGGCAGCTTCTTTCTCGCCCGGAAGGAAGGCAGCCGGGAGTTCACGAGGGAGGACGAAGGGATTCTCGTGCTGTTCGGGTCGCAGGCGGCAGCGGCCATTGCCGGACCGGCACTATGGGCAGTGTGGTGAAGATTCGACGATTGGCATCCATCTCTACCGCCATTCCGGTGAACAATTCCCTCCACGGAGCCGCACACCGTACCGAACCCGCAAAGTCCGACGTATCGGTCTCAGTGAACATTTCGTCGATGAACTGGGCCACCTGTCCGTTGGCTTCCACCGAGAGCCCGACTTCTTCCAGGATGATGCCCTCCTTCATCAATTGGCAGGTCAACTCAATCTTTTTCGTACTGAGGTTGTGGATGGCTGCGGCGGTCCGGACACCGCCCCTTCGTCGCCGGACCGGAAATAGGGCGTCATTGACGGGTCGACTGATACCTACGCCGGACACGCCGACATTCGAAACATTGAAACGCAGCACCCCGCCGACGGGACCGTCGGAGTCAACCCTCACCGAACCGGTCACCAGGGCCCCTCGACCATTCGTCGTAATTGTCGTCTCTCCCAAGGGCGCCAACTCCGTCCGAACCCTCAAGGCGCCGTCCTGGAATTCCAAACCTTCCGCCACGTCGACCAACGAGTCGGGGGGCACCGGAATTCCTTTCTGATCGAAAAACAATACGGAGGGACGCAATGCCGAGGTGGTCCGATTGACCAGCACCAGATCGGAGCGGATCGACGATCCATTCCCGAAATGGGCAAAGTCCAGCGTACAGCGTCCTTCGGGAAAGTCGTCCAACAGGACTCCCCCCCAGGGGACGAAATCGAACTGAGGCGCCGCCTGTTCCGCGAGCAGGTCGTAGTATTCCTTGGGGTCATTCCCCCGGCGCTGAATCTCCACTTGGATCAAGCGGGGAAGATCAATGTCGGGGTCTTCATCAAAGGGGACATACGAAAAATGGGCAATTACCGTGGCGCAGGGATTGGCCTGGTTGATAGCCGGGTGCAGTTCTTCGAGGGTGTCGACGATGAACTCAATGACATCGAAGCCCCTTAGGTTTCTCCCTTTGCAGTCAACGAGTGGAGAGTAGAGACCTTTCCTGTAGTAAATCGATTCCGGACCCACGATCCAGTGATTGATCTCAGGGAACTCCCTGACGATTGTGGCCCATACTCGATTTCGAATTCCGATCAATCGGCGATATTCGGGACTCTTGAGGGACGGAATGCACTGCGACAGCGCCTCGGGCACATCAATGCCGGTGATGTCGCGATGTGGACTGAAGTTTGGCTCCAAAGCCGCGTGCGCAAAGAGGGGGAAGACCCAGGAAGGCAAGGTGCCGAGTTGTGTGACCCCCGGATCGACTTCTCGGATTTGATCTCGCATCCGGCTGACCGCAGAAGGATTCAGTTCCTCGGGAGTTTCGGATTCCCGGTACAGATCCGGCGGGAGAAAGGCATGCACCTTATATGTCGGGAGTTCCCGTGCCAGAGTCGTAGGAAAGAGGCTCACTCCCAGTATTGCAGCCAAGAGAACTGTCGGAGGTCTTGGCCGTATCGGATGCGGTTTGCTGCGGGCGCCGGCTGGCATCATTATTCGCTCCTCACGTTCATTGATGCAGGGGAACCTCTCCGGGCCGAATCCCGGAACGAACTCTATGGATCGGAGTCGATCGAGGTCACAGGCGGGGCGGAGAACCACACCGGGATACCGAGTAGCGGAAAGACCATCCATGGCCGGTTGAAACACCCTGCGAACGGTGCCAGCATGCGGATCATCGTAGCTGGTTGATGTCGACTCTACAGGGGGCGTTCGTGGGATCCCGCGGTGAATCCGAATCCGCGAAAGGCAACCGGCGGCAACAGAGGTTGCTCTCTCTCGACGCCTATCGCGGGCTGATCATGGTCTCCCTCGCCTTCAAGGGTTTCGGTCTCAGGGAGACGGCCGGGAATCATCTGGCGACGAACCCGGACTCTTCCTTCTGGCAAACGGTTCACTACCAGTTTTCCCACGTCCCCTGGACCGGATGCGGCTACTGGGATCTGATCCAACCCTCCTTCATGTTCATGGTGGGAGTGTCCATGGCCTACTCCTATGCCAAACGGTCCGGACTGGGGCACTCCTACGGCAGGATGCTGCGCCACGCGCTCTGGAGATCCGCCGTCCTCATCCTGCTGGGCGTCTTCCTGATTTCCGATTCCCTCTCCAGCACCAATTGGTCGCTGATGAATGTCCTGACCCAGATCGGGCTGGGCTACACCTTCCTCTTCTTGTTCTGGCGTCGAGGACTTCGAATTCAGTTCCTTGGGGCAGTGTTCGTCCTGATCCTGACGTGGATGTTGTACGTCCTGTATCCCGGAGCCGGCGTCGAGCTTGCGAGCGGCTCGCCCGAGGTGGGGGTTCAACCGGAGTGGGCCCAGCGGCATCTGGCGGAAGTGCCTCCAGCCTGGCACAAGAACGCCAACGCCGGCCACGCCGTTGACGTCTGGCTGCTGAACCGGATGCCACGCCGGGAACCGTTCGTCTACGACGGAGGAGGGTATCCGACCATCAACTTCATTCCCTCCCTGGCCACCATGCTCTTCGGCCTGATGGCAGGCGGGTTCCTGCGTTCGCGCCGCTCGGCCCGAACCAAGCTCGGAACAATTCTGGCAGCCGGGATGATGGGTCTGACCGTAGGACTGATCCTCGAGTGGACAGGTGTCTGTCCACTCGTCAAGCGGATCTGGACACCCTCCTGGGCAATCTTTTCGACGGGCTGGTGCTGCCTGATCCTGGGAGGGCTCTACGCTCTGATCGACGTGGCCGGGATCCGTCGCTGGACCTTCCCGCTGGTGGTGGTGGGAACCAACTCCATCGCCATCTACTCGATGAGCATGCTCCTGCCCGACTGGACCGCGGCAACCTTGCGGACGCACCTGGGGCAGAACATCTTCCAGCTCTGGGGAGCCGCCAATGAGCCCGCCCTCGAATCGGTGATGGTGGGGCTCACGTTCTGGCTGGTCTGCTGGTGGATGTATCGGCGGAAGATCTTCGTCAGAGTGTGACTCGCACGAGCTTTCAGACCAGGGGCGAGACACCGGTCATGAAGCGCTCGATCCGTGCCAGGCTTTCGGACAGGTCTTCCGTCAAAAGACCCACCCCCAGGTGGTCGACTCCCAGATCCTGGTAGCGGCGAATGTCTCCGGCCACCTGTTGGGCCGAACCGCTCATGGGCAGTCGCTTTCCTGCAGGGCCGCGGCGCGGGGACTCGTTCCACCCGCCGCCGAAACGGACGTGGATCTTGTCCGGATTCCGGCCTTCGGCCTCCACCAATCGACGGAGTCTTCCGATCGCTTGGGCGAGTTGGCGGTCGTCGTCCAGCGGATGGCGCGGATTTCCGGCGATGGGCATCCATCCGGCTCCGAAGCGGGCCACGCGCCGGAGGGCCGCGGGGCTCTCTCCACCGAACCAGAAGGGCGGGTGAGGCCGCTGCACCGGCCTGGGATGGAATTCGATGCCGGAAAAACGGACGTGGTCGCCGTTGAACTCAGGGTTCTCGCTG
Organism: Acidobacteriota bacterium; assembly: GCA_028874215.1. NCBI lineage: Bacteria > Pseudomonadati > Acidobacteriota > Acidobacteriota bacterium. Next base: position 119,761 of record JAPPLF010000007.1, on the reverse strand, counting down.
CACCAGAGTTCCTGCATGCTCCTCAGGTACTCGTCCGAGGCGCGGCCCCGGTCCTCGAATCGGACCGGCAGGTCCAGGGCTTCGAACTCCTCCCGCATCCAGCCGACGCCGCAGCCCACGATGAGCCGGCCCCGGGAGAGGACGTCCAGGGTGGCCAGCATCTTGGCCGCCAGGACCGGGTCCCGGTAGGGCAGAACCAGCACCGAGGTCAGGATGCGCACCCGGGACGTCTGCCCGCAGAGGAAGGCCAGGGTCGTCAGCATCTCCAGGCACTTCTGGCCGCCGGTTCCCCCGGGAAACTTGCCCGTGGCGCCGTACGGGTAGCGGGTCTCCACGGAACGGGGCAGGACCAGGCGCTCGCTGGAGGAGATGACGTCGACTCCGTGGACCTCGGCGGCTCGAGCCAGGGCCGAGAGGCTGCGGGGAACCGCCAAGGGGCCTGCGATAGGCAGATTCAGGACGTACTTCACGGGGCGGGGTTTGATTACCAGGTCATGCGGGAGCGGCGGCCGTGGCTTTCAAGCAGTTGCTCCAAGGCGCCCTTGACGTTCCAGAAGACGTTCACCGACTCCATATAGTCCCCCGCCATGAACTTTCCGGCGGCATGGACCTTCCGTTCCATCTCCTTGTAGATCTCGGCCACCCTGGGGTCGTCGTGCCGGCCCGGAATGCCCATGGACTGGGCCATGTCTTCGGGTCCCCCTCCGAAATAGTCGATTCCCTCCACCTTGAGGATTTCGTCCAGATTCCGGATTGAAGTCACGCTCTCCAGTTGGGGGACGATCATCAGGTTGGCGTTGACTTCCTGGAAGAGGGTGTTGCGGTCCTTCCCCTCCTGGTTCATGACCATGCGGTAGCTGGTGGAGCTGCGCAGGCCCAGCGGAGCGAAATAAGCGAATTTGACCAGTTTTTCGGCTTCTTCCCGGGTTTGGATATTGGGGACGGTGATACCGCGAATTCCACGGTCGAGATAGGACAGGAGCGTGCTCTCGTTTCCGTCGGGAACGCGCATGGTGGGGGTGACTTCGAACCCGTCGGCGATGGTGCACAAGGTGCCGACGCGCTCCGGCGTGAGGGGAGAGTGTTGGCCGTCGAATCCGACGAAGTCCAACCCCATCCGCCCGGCCATTTCCACCAGTTCTTCGGAAGGGTCCGACATGAACAGGCCCAGGGCCTTCTCGCCGCTCTTGATTCTTTCGAGGATCTTGTTTCGAAACATGCATTTGCTCCCGTTCGCCGGATGCCGATTCAATTGGGCGTTGAGACGAAAGCCCATCATAGGGGCTGGAAGTGGGAATGGAAACCGGCGGCAGGACCCGGCGGGCGGAGTTGTGGGGCGCTGCGGTAGAATCGCGGCATGGCCAAGAAAAAAGTGTTGATTACGGGCATGAGCGGACTCATCGGGCAGGTCTGCCGGCGGAAAATGGGAGATTTGTACGAGCTGAGCGCATTGAACCGGCGCCCGGTGGAGGGGCTCTCCTGCCTCCAGGCGGACATTGCGGATCTGGATGCCATCCGGCCGGCCTTCGAGGGAGTGGAGACCGTCGTCCACCTGGCCGCCATGGCCCAGGGGGACCCCACCTGGGAGGACGTGCTTCCGCACAACATCGTCGGTACCTACAACGTGTTCGAGGCGGCCCGGACGGCCGGTGTCGAGAGGGTCATTTTCGCCAGCAGCGGGGCCGCCGTCAGCGAGTGGGAGCGCCATGCGCCCTACGACGCCCTGATCGAGGGACGATACGCAGAGGTGACCAAATGGGACTTGCTGGACACCTCGTTGATTCGGGCCAACGGCCTCTACGGGTGCAGCAAGCAGTTCGGTGAAACGCTGGCCCGGTTTTTCTCCGACCGCTGGGGCCTGTCCATGATCTGCCTCCGCATCGGCCGGGTCCATTGGAACGACCGTCCCAACGAGGTTCGGGATTTCTCGGTCTGGTGCAGTCACGCGGACATCGCCCAGATGATCCGCCGCTGCATCGATGCGCCCGGGGACCTGAAGTTCGGGATCTACTATGTGGTGTCCGACAACCAGTGGAACTACCGGTCACTGGAAAACGCCCGGAGGGACCTGGGATTCGAGCCGCAGGACACGGCCGATCGTTTCCGGGACGGCTAGCCGTCCCAGTTGGAGCGGATCCATTCCAGGCCATTCCGCGCCAGGTGCTCTTCCGACGGGAACATGCGCCGCCAGATGCAGGTGGCGGCGGCCAGTTCCGGCATCGCCTGGCCGAAGGCCTCGATGACCATCCAGCCCGAATAGCCGACGTCCTTGAGAGTGTCGAATGTCTCGCTCCAGCGGACCTGACCCTCTCCGGGGGTCGCCCGGTCGTTCTCGCTGACGTGGACGTGCCGAAGTGCGCCCGCACACGTGCGGATCGCCGCGGAGACGTTTTTCTCCTCCAGGTGGGCGTGGTAGGTGTCGTACAGAAGCCCCAGATTGGGCCGATCGGCCTGAGTGGTGAACTCGACCGTGTCCTTTGCGCAGTTCAGAAAATAGGATTCGAACCGGTTCAGAAATTCCAGCGCCAGCGTGATTCGGCTGGATCGGGCCAGATCCGCCGTCTGTTGCAGGATCTCCAAAGCCCATTGCCACTCCTCCCGGGTGCGGCTCCGCCCCGCCAGGAGACCGACAGGGGAGTGAAGCGGACCTGCAAGGAGACGGATTCCGGCCAGATGGCAGGCCTCCACCACCAACTTCAGGTACTCCAGGGCGTTGGCCCGGACGGATGGATCCTGGTGGATGGGATTGGCGTTCGGCGGAACCACGGTGACGGCGGTTCGTTCCAGTCCCAGATCGTCCAGAAGCAGGCCGAGTTCCCGTGCACGCTGTGGGTGGGGCGAAAAAATGGGAATCTCGACGCCGTCGAACCCCCAGCCGCGAATCTGCCTGAGGAGGTCCCGGTGGGACGGTCCGACTTCAGTGGTCCAGAGGAGCAGATTCATTCCCACACGCATGTTCGCCAGATCTCCCAGATCGCGGACAGTCCCGATTATCCCACCCGGCGGCCCCGTGCCGCCACCCGAGCGGGCTTGCGGGCAGGATCGGTGCGGGCGTACTCTCTCTACACCACGGATTGAGGAAATCGGCTCGTCAAATCGGTGGGACGAGCGAGCCGGCCTCGGCAGACCCGGAGAGAGGTCATGGCAAAAAAGACGCTGAACGTAGGGATGATCGGCTACGGCTTCATGGGCCGGGCCCACTCCAACGCTTACCGTAAGGTCAGCCAATTCTTCGAGCTGGACCATGCCCCCGTGCTCAAGGCGGTGGCGGCCCGGAATTCGGACAAGTTGGAGCCCTTCGCCCGCAATTGGGGCTGGGAATCGACGGAGACGGACTGGCGGCGCCTGGTGGAGCGGGACGACATCGACGTCATCGACATCTGCAGCCCCAACAACACCCACCATGAGATCGCACTGGCCGCCGCGAGCCGGGGCAAGATGGTGCTGTGCGAAAAACCGCTGGCCATCGATGTGGATGAGGCGGTCCAGATGGCGGAGGCCGTGGAGGCGGCGGGGGTCGCCAACATGGTCTGGTTCAACTATCGCAGGGTTCCGGCCATCTCCCTGGCCCGTCAGATGATTGATGAAGGCCGGCTGGGACGGATTTTCCACTACCGGTCCACCTACCTGCAGGACTGGACCATTTCGGCGGACGTTCCGCTGGGCGGTCCCACGCTCTGGCGCCTCGAGAAGGAGGTGGCCGGCGCAGGAGTCTCGGGCGATCTGGCGAGCCACAGCATCGACACGGCGATCTGGCTCAACGGCCCCATCGAATCGGTGTCCGGGATGACGGAGATCTTCGTCAAGGAGCGGCCGGTGCAGGGAAGCCCGACGGAGCGGAAGGCGGTGGAGATCGACGACGTCTGCACCTTCATGGCCCGCTTTTCAAACGGGTCCAACGGAACCTTCGAGGCCACCCGCTACGCTCGCGGACGAAAGAACAAGAACTCGTTCGAGGTCAACGGAGAGAAGGGATCGCTCTACTTCGACCTGGAGAACATGCACCAGTTGCAGTACTTCAACCACGACGACCCGTCTCACCTCCAGGGTTGGCGCACCATCATGGTGACGGCGTTCGAGCACCCCTACATGAAGAATTGGTGGGTTCCGGGTTGCGTGATCGGCTATGAGCACACCTTCATCAACGCGTTGGCCGATTTCTTGAAGGGGTTGGAATCGGGTGAGGGGACCCACCCCAGCTTCCGGGAGGCGCTGGCCACCCAGAAAACCCAGGAGGCGGTTCTCGATTCCGCGCGGAACTTGGAGTGGGTGACGGTCGACTGACCTGGAAAGGGGCTAAAAGGCCTCCTGGCCGCCCTGCCGGTCCAACCGGGCGGACAGGTCGTCCAGGCGAGCCCGAACGTCGCTGAGGGCCAGGCTGACCCGTTCCGACAGGGCCTGCAGGTTGGATTCCAACGAAACCACGGTACTCTTGCCGGCTTCTTCGACCGACTGTACCTGGGTGGCCAGTCCCTCCAAGGTCTTGCCCAGCCCGTTCAGCCGTTCCAGGTGGGACCCCAATTGTCCTTGGATCCGGGACACTCGGGACCGGAGATTCTCAACGGCCACCCGGTTGGACTCCGCACTCTTCTCCGTCTCCGTGTGCCGGGCCTGGGACTGATCCGCGGTCTCCAGATGGCTCCGGTTCAGTTGTTCCACGGTGCCGGCGAGAGCCTCCAGGGCGCCGCTCAGCTTCTCGATGTCCCCGCGGCTTTCCTCGATTCTCTTCCGAGCCTGCTGGAAGCTGGACCTGACGGCGTTCCGCAGCTTCTGGTCCTCCTTTTCCAGCTCCCCCTCCAATCGTTGGGAGTCGCCGCTGAGGCCCAGCAACCGTGAACTGAGACGCTTCAATTCCTCCCGCTCGGCGTGAAGGTACTCCCGATTCACGGATATCCGCTCCTCCAGAGTCTGGAAGCGGTCGTTGACGTACAGGCCGGCGAGTGCCAGTGCGGTCAGACCGGCCAGGATGCCCAGGACGGGCAGGAGGCCGATCCCCGCTGAGCGGATGGCGGATTGTGGGCGGGACCGGGTGACGATTCCCGGTGTCGTCGTCTGAAGGGTGGACTTCCGCGTCTCCACAGTTCCGCTATCGGGGAGTGTTTTGTAACGTTTTCCGGTTGTTTTTTCCTGTTTGAGAACCAAATATAGCAGATATCGTCCAATCTCTTGTGCCCTGGGGCTCAGGACTTGCAGGGACCGGCCGTCAGCGGAGCGGGTTCGATCCCATCAGACCGGGAGGGAGTGAAAATGAGCGAATTGAACGTCGGAATCGTGGGACTGGGCTGGGTCGCGGGAGCCCACATCGAAACCTTCAAGACCGTCTCGGGGGCGCGTGTCGGCGGCGTCTCCTCCAGGCGCCGGCTGGACGAGTCGGAACTGGAGGCCACGTACGGCGTCCCGCTGAAGGCCTACGGCAGCTACGAGGAGATGTTGGCCGATCCTGAAATCGACGTCGTGGACATCTGCACCCCGCATCATCTGCACGCCGAGCAGTCCATCGCGGCGGCCCGGGCCGGCAAGCACCTCATCATCGAGAAACCCCTCTGTCTGACGGTCGAGGATCTTGCGGCCATGAAGCGGGCCGTCGAAGAAGCCGGCGTCGGGGTCTGTGTCTGTTTCGAGTGCCGTTTCAGCGAGCACTTCACCATGATTCAGTCCTGTATTTCGGAAGGCCTCCTGGGCCGGATCCACTACGCGGAGGTGGACTACTATCACGGCATCGGACCCTGGTATGGGCAGTTCGAGTGGAACGTCAAGAAGAGGTACGCGGGAAGCAGCCTGCTCACGGCCGGCTGCCACGCCTTGGACGGGCTGCTGATGTTCATGGGGGGCCGTGTCGAGGAGGTGGTGTCCCACGGAAATCGATCCTCCAACTCCATTTTCTCTCCCTACGAGTACGACACCACCAGCGTCACCCTCCTCAAGTTCGAGGACGGCCGGTTGGGCAAGGTCGCCTCGGTGGTGGATTGCCTCCAGCCGTACTACTTCCATATCCACTTGGTGGGGAGCGAAGGCAGCCTGCTGGACAACCGGATCTACAGTGCCAAATTGAAAGGGTTGAGCAAGGAGGCCTGGAGTACTCTGGAAACCCAGTTGATCGATTCGGGAGACGTGAGCCACCATCCGTACGAACCCCAGTTCCAGGCCTTCGTGGACAGTGTTCGAGAGGGCCGCGCCATGCCTTTGACCGGGGTCCGCGAGGCGTGGGAGAGCCACAAGGTGGTGTTCGCGGCCGACCGGTCGGCCCGGGAGGGGCGGCCCGTCAAGCTGGCCGAGTTCGATGCGATCTGACCCGCTGGGCGCGGCAGATTGCTTCGGAGGGGCCCTTGTAGCGGCCCTCTTCCGTCCCGCCGAAGCTGGTCGCTGGTGGTGGCGCCGATTTTCCAGCTACCCTTTCGGCGCCTGCCGGATATGGATGTCCTGCTGGGGAAACGGAATCTCGATTCCCGCGTCGCCCAGGGACTTGTAGGCCCGGGTGTGAAGGGCGTCGATGGCCCTGCCCCGCAACTCCGCTTCCGCAATCCAGCAGAGCAGCTCGAAAATCAGTCCCGAATCTCCGAACTGGCGGAACCGCACGCGCGGCGCGGGTTCGGGCCGGACCATGGGTTCCTCCCGCGCCACGGCCAGGAGCAGGTCGCGCACCTGGTCCACGTCCGATCCATAGGCGACGTTGAGCCGGAGACGGACTCGCTGGTGAATCGCGGGTCCGCCGCTCTCGTTGACCAGCGTCGAATTGGCGATGGCCGCGTTGGGAATGGTGATTTCGATGTCGTCACGCGTCAATATGCGGGTGCTGCGGAGTCCGATATGCGTCACCATACCCCGTTTGTTGCCGTCGGTGAGCACGATGTAGTCGCCGATCTTGTAGGGAGCGTCGGCAAGAATGGAGACGCCCGCAAACAGGTTGGCCAGGGTGTCCCGGGCGGCAAAACCGACGGCGAGGCCCATGATTCCGGCTGAAGCCACCCAGGCCGCGATGTCGATTTCCCAGGTCAGCATGCCCACGTAGACGGCGGCGCTGACGAGCGCGACCTTGCTTCCGATGGAAAACAGGGGGAGGCTGGCCGGTTGAACGGCCCGAAACCGGGTTTCATGCTGGCTCATCCAGCGGAAGACGATTCCGGCAAGGGGCATCGCGGCAAACAGCCAGATCAGGACGATCAGGGTCTGGATCAAGTGAGCCAGGAGATTCACCACCTGGTCGTGCAAGCCGGACACTTTGAGGGCAACGTAGAAGCCGATGAGAACCGTGCTCCGCATGACGGGGCGGTGGAGTTGATCGATGATGAGATCGTCCAGCTCGGTCTTGGTGCGCCGCGTCAACCGGTAGAGCAGCGTGCTGACCAACTTGTCCACCAGGCGGGCCGACAACAGGCCGGCCACGGCGATCAGGAGCGCCCACAAGATTCGCTCCAACGACAGTTGGACCAGAGACTGCCAGACCGTCCTGAGTGGAATCAGCCAGTCTTGATCGAGCATCGACTCATTCTCCCTGACTCGGACACGGCGCAACCGGGCTCCCGGTCCGGCGGTCCGTTGCCAAGCCGTGGCGCCATCCGTTACCTTATCGTACCCCGCGCTGAAGCAGGTGTCCCGTTTCAGCGGACGGGCGCGGGAGTATGGGGCTGAAGATGGGCAAGTTCGCCGGATAAACGAGAGAGGGGCGATTCCGTGTACAAGGTGATCATTCTGGGTTCAGGCTGCGCCGGTTCCACGGCCGCCATTTACGCCGCCAGGGCCAATCTGAATCCGCTCGTCCTCGAGGGACATGAGCCGGGCGGACAGCTCTCCCTGACCACCCTGGTCGAGAACTACCCTGGTTTTCCCGATGGGATCGACGGTCCGGAGCTGGTCCAGAGAATGAAGGAACAGGCCCAGCGCTTCGGGGCCGAATACCGGATGGAGACGGTGGTCGAAGCGGATTTGAACCATCCCTTCACGGTCCGGACGGAAGCGTCCAGCTACCGGGCCCTCTCCTTGATCATCGCCTCGGGCGCGTCGGCCCGGCTCATGGGACTGGAGTCGGAGAAACAGCTCATCGGGTACGGCGTCTCCACCTGCGCGACCTGCGACGGATTCTTCTTCAGGGACCAGCGCGTCGCCGTCGTCGGCGGGGGCGACAGCGCCATGGAGGAGTCTCTCTTCCTCACCAAGTTTGCCGCCAGCGTCACCGTTATCCACCGTCGGGACGAGTTGAGGGCCTCCAAGATCATGGCGGCCCGCGCCCTGAGCCATCCCAAGATCAATTTTATCTGGGACACGGTCGTGACCGATATCCTGGACCCGGGAAAGAAACGGGTCGAGGCGATCCGGCTCCGCAACGTGAAGACCGGCGAGGAAAGTCAGATCCCAATGGAAGGAGTGTTCGTCGCCATCGGGCACACGCCCAACTCCCAGGCCTTTCGAGACAAAGTGAAGACCCACGGCGGCTACATCTCCGTCCACGGCGGCTCCCGGACCAGCGTCGAGGGGGTCTTCGCCGCCGGTGACATTCACGACCACGTCTACCGCCAGGCGGTCACCGCCGCCGGGGCGGGTTGCCGGGCGGCCATCGACGCCGAGAAGTATCTGGAGAATCTGGCCCATTCGGACTGACCGGTCCGCCCGTTCGAACCTTCCTTGGCACGGAACCGGCGGTTTCAGCCGCGCTTTCTGAGTTCCCGCTTCAGTATCTTGCCGGTTCCTCCCTTGGGCAGGCCGGGCACGAGTTCGACGATCCGGGGGACCTTGAAGGAGGCCAGCCGGCGCCGGCAATAGGAGACGAGCGCCTTCGGAGTGACACAGTCCGGCGTTCTCGGGACGACCACCGCCTTGGGGATCTCTCCCCAGTGCTCGTCGGGAACCGGTATCACGGCGCATTCCAGGACGCCGGGATGGGTCAGAAGCACCCGTTCCACCTCCAGGCTGGAGATGTTCTCGCCGCCGCTGACGATGATGTCCTTCTTTCGATCGACGATCTGAACGTAGCCGTCCGGGTCGATGGTGGCCAGGTCGCCGGTCCGAAACCAGTTCCCGGCCGCCGCCTCCGGCTCCGCCTGTCCCCAATAGCCCTTCATGACGCCGTCGCCCCGGATGGCGATCTCCCCCAGATCGCTGCCGTTCCAGGGAAGGGAACGGCCCTGCCCGTCCAGCAGCGCCAGTTCCACGCCGGGAATGGGGTAGCCGGTCATGGACTGGACGGCAAGGCGGCGCTCGCCCTGGACCGCGAGATGGCTCTTGGGAAACGAGAGCGTCACCACGGGAGAGCATTCCGTGAGGCCATAGCCGGCGACGCACCGGCAGTCGAAGGCCGCTTCCAATTGCTCCACGAGCCGGGGATTGGCGGCTGCTCCCCCCAGGTTGATCAACCGGACCGAAGAGGTGTCGAACCGATCCCGTTCGGAATGGTTCAGGAGCGAAATGGCCATGGTCGGCACCAGGAAAAAGAACGTGACGCCATGTTCCTGGATCAGGCGGTACGCGTCGCCGGGATGGAAGCGCTTCATGAGGACGTGCCGTCCTCCCAGGCAGGTCAGGAACTGGGGCGTCCCCCAACCGTTCACGTGGAACAGGGGGATGGTGTGCAGTTGGGTGTCCTCTTCCCGGATACCCAATGCCAGGGACACCTCCAGCGCATGAAGGTAGAGGTTGCGATGGGTGAGCATGACCCCCTTGGGTAGAGCCGTCGTGCCCGAGGTGTAGAACATCTCGGCGACGTCCTCTTCGTCGACTCCGGCAATGTCCCGGTCCGGCGCGCACTCGCCGGTTTCCATCAGGCGCCGGTAGGAGCCGGGCTCGACCCAGTCGAGGGACGGACCGGGCTCCAGGAGCAGGAAACGCCGAACGCTGTTGAGGTCGCGGCGAATCTCCTCCACGACGGGGAGAAAGTCAGGATGGAAGATGAGGACCCGAGCCCCCGCGTCGTTGAGGATGTGGCGGAAGTCGGCGGCCCGGAGACGGGTGTTCAGAGGGAGGAGGATGCAGCCGGCCAAGGGGACTCCGTAATAGGCTTCCAGGAGCGGGTGCTGGTTGTATGAGAGGAGAGCGACCCGGGAGCCGGCGGGGAGCCGCCAGGAGGAGAGGATGGCGGCCAAGCGATGGCAGCGCCGGGAAAACTCGCGGTAGGTCCAGCTTCGCCCGGCGTCGACGATGCCGGCTTTGGAACCGAATTGGTCCCTGGCGCGGTAGAGAAACCGCAGCGGAGTGAGCGGCACCCTCATGGCAGGCTGACGAAGATCTGGCGCGCCAGTTCCTCGCTGAGTCCGTGCTCGACTCCATTGACCCGGACATAGACGGGTCCGTTGAAAGGGTCCCGCCTCACCAGGTCCAGCTTGACGTCGGGGAAGATGCCGATGGAGGCCAGGTGGCGCAGGACGTTGGGGTCCTTGTCGCGGACCCTCCGCACCCGGGTTTCCTGGCCGGCGACCATGTCCCAGAGCCTTCCCACCCGTTCCAGGTCGATCTCGCCTTTCTTGGTGGGAATGGGATCGCCGTGGGGGTCCTTGCGCGGGTATCCCAGCGCCTGGTCGATCTTCTCTTCGAACTCCTCGGAAATGACGTGTTCCAGGAGATCCGCTTCCTCGTGCACCTTGTCCCAGGTGTAGCCCAGGACCTCGGACAGGTACAGTTCCAGCAGCCGGTGGTGCCGGATGATCTCGAGCGCGATCCGGGTTCCGGCCGGAGTCAGGCGGACTCCCTTGTAGCGCTGGTATTCCACCAGCTTCAGGTCGGAAAGGCGCTGGACCATGTTGGTCACGCTGGCCGGCCGGCATGACATGGCGGCGGCGACCCTGGAGGTCGTGACCAGCGAGTCTCCGGCGGCCAACTCGTAGATGGCCTTGAGGTAATCTTCCATTGCACGGCTGATCACCGGTGTCGTCTTGGCTGCCATGATCCTGGCCTGTCCGGCTGCGTCGCTGTTGCCGATCGATACCGGCCGGAGCGGGAAATCCGGCCGGCGGCGTCACAGTATAGCAGCCCGCCGGATGGGAGTCGGGCTCCCGGGGCGTTGGCGGCGGGGGCTGTGGTAGGCTCCCACCGTTCGGAGTGAACCACCGGGAGGGGATGACTGATGACCCACGTGATCGCCGTGCTGCCGGGGGACGGCATCGGTCCGGAGGTGATCGCCGCGGCCGTCGAAGTGCTGGAGTGGTGTGGACGCAACCACGGTCTGCAACTGGATATTCGCACCTTTCCGGCCGGAGGAACCGCCCTGGAGCGCTACGGGGACCCTCTGCCCGATTTTGTTCTCGCTGCCTGCAGGGAAGCGGATGCCGTACTGGTCGGGGCGGCGGGAGATTCCCGGTTCGACTCCAATCCCGCCCCGATGCGTCCCGAACAGGCTCTGCTTCGACTGCGCAAGGAGTTGGGGCTGTTCACCAATCTCCGGCCCGTCAAGACCCATCCGTCTCTCCTGGATACTTCGCCGTTCAAGAAATCGATCATCGAAGACGTCGACATCATGATCGTTCGAGAGCTGACGGGCGGGATCTATTTCGGTGAGCCGCGGGGCAGCGAGCGGCGTTCGGGCGTCCGGTGCGCCTACAACATGGAGATCTACCACGACTACGAGATCGAACGGATCGCCCGGGCCGCCTTTCAACTGGCCCGGGAACGGCGCCGCCTCGTCACCAGCGTGGACAAGTCCAACGTCATGGAGAGCTCGCTGCTCTGGCGCACGGTGGTGGAGGAGGTCGCAAACGACTACCCGGATGTGGGTTTGGAGCACATGCTGGTGGACAACTGTTCCATGCAGTTGATCTCGCGGCCCAGGCATTTCGACGTGCTTCTTTCCACGAACCTGTTCGGGGACATCCTCAGTGATGAGGCGGCGGTGCTGGCCGGGTCCATCGGCCTGCTGCCGTCCGCCAGTCTGGGGGCTCCGGCGGAGGGGGTCCGGAAGGGGCTCTACGAGCCGGTCCATGGCACGGCGCCGGACATTGCCGGAAGAGGACGGGCGAACCCCTTGGCCGCCATCTCCAGTGCGGCGCTCCTGTTCCGTTATTCCCTGGGACGGGATGACATCGCCCGCCGGATCGATTCGGCGGTGGAGACGTGCCTGCACCAGGGCCACCGGACCGCCGACCTGGCGCGGACCGGAGAAGAGTCCATCGGGACCCGGGCCATGGCCGAAAAAGTATTGGAGGCACTGGCGGCGAACCCGGACTCGATGAGCTGAGAAGTCAAGATCGGCCAGAGACCCGTGGCGGCGCCGGCCGCGGCACGCTAGGCATAAATCGACATTTATGGTATGATTGCCCTCAACCTATGCGCAATAATCCGAGAGAATTACTGTTGAATATGCACCGGCAACATGTCAGCGGCTGGCAACAGAAGGACATGTTGACGTTGAGAGGCGTCTATGCCGAGCAGGCGGTGGTATTTGAGAAGGTTCCGCCTCCCCGTTTCTCCGATTTCAAGACATTTGAGAACACGCTTCATCAATATTTCAGTCAGGTCCACGACATAACGTTGCTAACCGACAATATCCAGATCGAGTTCAGCGGCGACGTCGGGTGGATCACTTCCCAGTATCTGATGGCGTATCACGCCAAGGGACGGCTCCAGCGGGAGACGGGCCGTTGGACCGAGATCTATCAGCGCGAGAACGGAGAATGGAAGCTCACTCATTTCCATTCCTCCCCTGACCCCTTCAATTGACCGCCGGCGGCGAAAATCGCCTCTGCCCGATTCCGGTATCCCCGCTCTTCTTGAATTTCGCAGTTTCCTCGTAGAGGTCTGCCAGACGTGCGGCCAGTGGTGCCCAATCGTAGTGTTCGGTCACGGTGCGGCGGCCTGATTCCGCCAGATGAGCCGTGAACGCCGGGTTCCTCAGGAGAGCCGAAATCCACATGGCGAACTCCGCGGGAGTCTCGGCGACGAGGGCGTTCTGCCCGTGGATGGCGCGAATTCCCTGGAAGGCGAGAGGAGTCCCGACGACCGCCTTGCCGCAAGCCCACGCTTCGAGGACCTTGCCTCGGATTCCGACTCCGGTGCGAACGGGAACCACCACGACCTGGGCGCGGGCATAGTACTCCCTCAGGTCCGGTACGAATCCGGTGACGGTGATGGCCGGGTGGTCGTCCATGGCCAGGATCTCCGGCGTGGGGGAGGACCCGACGATATAGAGGTGTGTCTCCGGGATCTCCTCCATCAGCAGCGGCAGCACCCGGTTGACGAAAAACAGCATGGCGTCCACGTTCGGTTCATGGCGAAAGGCGCCGACATAGAGAATGGTGTTGGGCTCGACCTTGCCCGTGCCGGGAATGAAATAAGAGGTGTCGACGCCCGTAGGCAGGACCTTCAGTCTCGCTCCCGGTACGAATCCTTCCAGGTAGGTCCGATCGACGGTAGTGACGCAAACCACCTGGTCCATGCGTCGGCACACCCCGACCTCCCGGAACAGGGTCTGAAGCGTGTCGTAGTGTCTCTTGACTTTGGAGAAGAAATTGGAGGCCAAGCGAAGGCGGCTGTAGTGGGCGGCGTAGTTGACTTCCATCTCCGTGAGCATTCTGGGGACCCGGACCGGAACCAGGTCGTCATACTGGGCCATCTGGGGCCATTCGTAGTGAATCAGGTCGAACTCCTCTTCTTCCAGAACCTTTTCGAACCGGCGGCGGAAATCGGGGCAGTTGAATTCCTCGAAGGGTTCATAGGGAAAAAGGGAGACCGGCTCGAAGTCTCTCCGCGGAACCAACTCCAACCTCGTGCAATAGGGGCGCAACTGATCGACGCCCTCGGACCCGTCGACGCTTTCCGTGAATGAGATCAGATGAATCTGGTGCCGCGCCGAGACGCGGCTGAGGAACTGGAAGACGCGGCCGGCTCCGCCGTGCTGTCCCAGAACGGGAAGATAGGCGCTGACCACCAGAATCTTGAGGAAGCCGGCGGGCGTGGGAGATGGGGAGGAGCGTCCCGGCTTCCGGTGCACGTAGGTCAACGGCCTGCGGCAAAGGTCCATGAGGGCGCGGTCCGAATGCCGCCGGCGCGGTTCGCGCCAGCGAAGCCTCAGGACATCCGGAAGCCGCCTGAAAGCCCGGAAATATTCTCCGGGCCTCAACTCCTTTCCCAGGTGCCAGGGGTAGAGCAGGAGGTGAGGCAGGAGGGTCCTGAGTTGGAAGTTCTTCCACAGGTACCAGAGTTTCCGCTCACCCAACAGCTGCTTCAGGGACTCTGGCGTGAACAGCCGTGAGCTCGTGCTCCGGTGGCGATGGAGGACCCGGCTCCCGGCAGCCAGGAGACAGGTCCAGCCCCGCCGCCATGCCCGGTAGCTCAGATCGGTGTCTTCCAGATAGGCGGGAGAAAAGATGCCGGAGAATCCCCCCAGTTCCAGAAATCGAGAACGGCGGAACGCCGAGGAGCCGCCTCCGGCCCAGAAGACCGGAAGGCATTTCCGGGTCTGGTGGGACTTCCTCAGCGGCTCGTGGGACAGGTGGAGGAAACCTCGGCGCATCCGGGCCTGGGTGTTGCCCGTTTCCTCCCGCCTCTTCTCCGGAGGAAAGTGGATCTGGCTGGAGACGGCGAAGACCTGCTCGTCCGAAAACGGGTCCAGCAGTGGTGGAAGGAAATCCTCCTCGACGATCATGTCGTTGTTCAGGAGAACCACGATCTCGTGCTGCGCCAGGGCAACTCCGCGATTGTTGCCTTCGCCGAATCCCAGATTCGAGTCCAGCTCCAGGATGCGGATTCGGGGCAGATGACTCCGGACCCAGGAGACGCTGTCATCCGGGCTTCCGTTGTCCACCAGGATGAGCTCGTGGGGTTGTCCCGTGGAGCTCACGGCCCGCTCCAGGGCCGGAAGACTCTCCTGCAACAGCGCCTTACCGTCGTGGTTGAGCACGATGATGGAACAGAGCCCGAGGTCCGGCGGCGAGTCCGCCTGCCCCGGGCGCCGGGCCGATCTCAGCCCGAGATGGCGCGCGAGATCCGTGAGGATCAGAAGCAGAGCCAATCCCAACTGCAAGGGCAACAGGCCCAGCCACACGAGGGACTTGACGATCATGGCAGCAGCTCTAAGGATGAGACGACGGCTCCCAGTTCCCTCCGGTCGTCCGACTGTTCCAGCCGATAGGTCCGGCCACAGTTAAGAAGAACCTTGACCATCCTGTCCTCAGGTGGCTGTAAAGGAAGGAAAAAAGTGAGATCGAAGCTGCTTTTCGGGTTCATGGAATGTTCGCCCACGCAGATCTCGTCGACCCAGAATCGGATCCGATTCCCCTGTGGGCTGAAGCCTTGAATCCGGAGGCGCGAGACGGGCCCTCCGAGCTGGAGATAGCAGACGGCTTCCTGTGCAATCCACCGATAACCAGGGGGACCTGGCTCGTGGCCGTACCAGCCCCGGTCGAGCTGGTGGGAAAAGGATTTTCGCGTAAAGTCGATGTGGGACTCGAAGTCCTGCCACACGACCTGGGACGAGTCCCCGTCCAACTGAACCAGCCGGGTCTTGAGCTTGAGACGCAGCCCGGAGCGGGCGTCGGGACGGCAGAGGATGCCCCAGAACTCGGCATGGGGGTACCAACCCAGACCCAGATAGGCGGGAATGGATTTCAGGGGCGAGAGGTGGGACAACTGGTCACGATCCAGGCAGCAGGGCAACTCGTGCAGGAGGGCGAGACCGCTGTCCTCGATGCACTCCCGGAGACGGCGAGGGGTGAGCAGGGGAATGTTGGCGGTCGAACCGTGCTCCTTCAGGAACGACGGACGGCGGCGCCGATGGATCCAGTCGGCCAGCCGCACCGGAAGATAGTGCGCGAAGTAGCTGCGGGAATGGGCGTCGTAGGGATACCAGGAGTTGGGAGTCGTGAAAAGAATCGTGCCCATGGGCTTGAGCACGCGGCGCAGCTCCTTCAGAAAACGAATCTGGTTCGGGAGTCCACCCGGCAGATGCTCCAGAACGTCGAACGCGAAGATGCAATCGAAGGACCGCCTCGCGAATGGGAGCGACAGGCCGCTGGCCTGAACGTACGATCTCCGGGCCGCGGGAATCGAAAATCGGAGGACGTGACGATTCACGTCGACGCCGACGTAGTGGCCGCAACGCTCCCGGAGGACTTCCCCCATGCTCCCGACGCCGCAGCCGGCATCCAGGACCCGCTGTTTGCCCAGGTCCAGAAGGAACACCTCCTCGAATGAGCGGAGCAGGTCGAGATTGCGCTCGCGTCCCCGATTCCAGTAATCGACCCATTGGGCGACTGCGGCCGGGTCCTGGGCCCCGAAGATCTTCTCTGCCGTCTCCTCGAGGCTGGATTCGGTCATGGGAGATTGAAACTCCGTTACCCGGAATGCATCAGTATGAAGAGGTGCAGGGCTTTGGGAAAGCCGAAGCAATATGGAATCGGGACCAGCGACATGGCCAGCATAGGGAACGGAGAAGTCGGAGACAAGATCGTGGCGGCAGGTCCGATTGGGGAGTCGGTTCGCGCCAGGCGGGTCCGATCGCTGGCTCTTTCGGTCTGTTGGATCGCCGCCATTCTCCTGCTTTGGTTTTCGCGGCTCGGGGCCGCGAGCGTGGAGCGCATCAATCTCTTCGAAATGGTCCGAGCCGCGGACCGCATCTTCTGGGGACGATGCCTTCAGGCGGAATCGGGCCGGGAACCGTCCACCGGTCTTCCCATGGCGACCTATACCTTCGAGGTCCTGCGGGGGATCAAGGGAGCCCAAGCCAACGAGTCTATCCGGTTTCGGCAGTTGAGCGGCGGCCCGGCCGGAGGTATCCGCGGCCTGCCCGAGTTCTCCCCCGGCCAGGAAATCCTCCTGTTCCTCTATCCCGACAGCCGATTGGGACTCACCAGTCCCGTGGGCCTGGCCCAGGGCATGTTCCGGGTGGGCAAGGACGGCCGCGGGGGACAGGCCGTATTGAACCGGGTGGGCAACGCCAATCTCCTGCATCGGGCGAGTTCCGGCCAGATTCGCGGTTCGACTCTCAGCGCCGGGGAACAGGCGGCGTTGCGGCCTGGAACTCCGATCTCTCTGGATCGGTTCGAGTCGGTGGTTCGGAGAATCGATCGCTATTGGGTGGCGCTGGAGCCCACCTCAAGATGACGACCCGCGAACCCGGCCCGCGCCCGGCTCCGGGGGCCGGCGCCTTCCTCGTCACGGGGCTGATCCTCGCGCTGGGATCATCCCTCTTCGCCGGCGGACCCCGCGACGTTCTTCGGGGCGGACGAGTCCTCAAGTGGAATGCCGGCAAGCCGGTCCTGTACCTGATCGATCAGGAGTTCTCCGAAACTCGATGGGCTCATCTGGGGACGCGGGTCCACGAGGCTTTTCAGGTGTGGGAGGACGTGGAGACCTCGACGCTCCGGGTCCGGAATCCCGAGCCCCGGTTTCTGGAGGAGAACGTCGATGGTTCCAACTTCACCGAATATGCGGGAAGCCGCCGCCCCGAGAACCTCATCATCTTCGACCAGGACGGCGAGATCGGCAACCTTGTATTCGGAGAGGGGGCCGGCGAGAACATTCTGGGATTCGCCGCGATCCGATTTGCCGACGAAGACGCCCTTGAGTACGAGTTCGGGTACACCGTAATCGGCAAAAACCCGGCATCCCAGCCGGACGATTTCTACCGTGTGACGATGCACGAGATCGGCCACCTCCTGGGATTGGACCATACCCAGGGGGGCAGGGAATGGTTCGAAAGCGGCGATCTCGGGGATCTGGGCTTCGTTCCGGTGATGTACCCCATAGGATCGTTCTTCGGACCGAACGAGCCGCTCCTGGACGATGCAATCTGGATCTCCTGGCTGTATCCGGAGGAGTCTTTTGCTGCCAATACCGGCACCATCCGGGGACGGGTGCTGAGGCGGACCGGAGCCCCCGTCCTCGGCGCCAACGTGGTGGCGGCGGCGGTGGAACTCGATGCGGCAGGCAAGCTGACGGAAGTCAAGGGTGGGCAGGTGGGGGTGGTCTCCGATTTCCTGGTTACCGATGACGGTTCCTATCAGTTGCCCGGCCTGCCGCCCGGCACCTATGTGGTCTTCATCGAGCCGCTGAATCACCAATTCACCGAGGGCAGCTCGGTGGGCCCTTACGATGTCCGTTTCACCGGATTCCCCAAGGATTTCTACAACGGCGCCGGCGAATCGGGGACGTCGGAGGACGATCCGGCGGAGAAGGTGGTCGTGGAGGTCGCCGCAGGCGAAGTGGTCTCCGGGATCGATCTGCAGACCAATGAAGAAGTGAATCAGCTCTCGCTCCTCGAAGACGACGGGGAGATGATTTTCGAATTTCCGGAAGGATTCTCGTTTCCGTTCTATGGCACCACCTACACCGAGGTGGTGGTCAACAGCGATGGGAACCTGACGTTCGGGATCGGCGACGGCCAACCCGGAGTCCCCAGAAGCCGAAGACGTTTCCTCGACGGTCCTCCCCGCATCGCCCTCTTTTTCAGCGATCTGGACCCCGAGGCCGACGGTGAGATCCGGGCCGAGGCCGGGGAAGGGTCTCTGAGCTTCATCTGGGACGGGGTCCCCGAGTTCACCCTGGGGGGGCGGCGTCCCCCGAACGACTTGTCGGTGACCCTGTTTTCCAACGGAGACATCCTGCTGGACTACGGGCAGGTGGACGTCCTCCCGGACCCGGATGATATTCAGGCCATTGTGGGCATCACTCCCGGTTCCCGCGCCGCCGCGCGATCCGTCGACTTCAGCGAGGAACCGGTGGCCTACCGGTTCGGGCCGTCGGGTCTGTACCAGGTTTTCCCGCAGAACGACTTCGATCTGTCCGGCCGGCAGGTTCTCTTCACCGCTCCCGGCCGGGAGCTGCTCTTTCCCTTCTATCGGGGGGACACCAACGATTTCAGCGGTTTCGCCGTCACCAACGACTCCAGGACCGACGCCGTCATGGCGGTGGAGGTGTTTTCGAATCAGGGTGATCCACTTTTCCCCTTGAGTCCCAGCGTCCGCCGGGTGGGGGCCGGTCAGCAGTTGGCGCAACTGGGCAGGGAGTTTTTCGAGGCCCAATTGAGCGCCCGGCGCGAGGGCTGGATGCGGATACGATCATCGA
Organism: Acidobacteriota bacterium; assembly: GCA_028874215.1. Classification (NCBI taxonomy): domain Bacteria; kingdom Pseudomonadati; phylum Acidobacteriota; species Acidobacteriota bacterium. Next base: position 100,780 of record JAPPLF010000007.1, on the reverse strand, counting down.
CGCCCGAGTTGGCCGGTTTTTTCCTCTACGGCAACGGCCTCACGGGGCCATCCACCAAGATGGATGGAGCGGTGGCGTTCTCCTCCGGTTCGCGGCTGCTGTATTTCACCCGGATCTTCGAAGGTCCGGGCGCATTTCCATCCGAAGACAGCGATCAGGCGGCGCGGACAACGCTGGCCTTGGCGAATCCCGCAGATCAGCGGTCCACCGTGCGCCTGACCCTGTTCGGATCGGACGGAGTTTCACTGGCGGGTCCGGAAATCTTCAATCTCGCCGGCCAGAGCCGGCTGGCAGGGTCGATTACGGAGTTTTTCGGTCCGCTGGGGGGCGTTTCCCATGGTCACGTCCGGGTCGAGGTCACGCAAGGTCCCGGGGTGGTGGGATTCGAATTGATCGAGTTGGGGGACACGGTCCTGGGGCTCAACGCCACCGAAACCGGAACGGCGCGAAGTCTCTACTCGGCCCAGTTGGCGAGCGGGGAAGGGACCGGAGACGCCGGCGGGTACTTCACCAGCATCAAGCTGATCAACTCCGGGGAAGAGGAAACGGACGTCCGGCTGGTGGCTTTTCAATCGGACGGGATGCAGTTGGGCGGGCCCTACCGGCTCCGACTTGCACCCCGCGAGAGCTTCCAGGGGAACGCGTCGGAGGTCTTCGGCCTGGAGGCGCCGCCGCAATCGATCCTGGTCGGTTCCGTAGCGGTGGACAGCACACATCCGGGATTGATCGGCGACGTCATTTTCGGAGACCCCGTCGGCGGGGAATACGCGGCCGCCCTGACACTGCAGACCGAGCCCCTGCGACGGGCGGTCTTCAGCCAGGTGGCCAATGGCGAGCGCAGGCCCGGAGATACGTTGCCGCCCATCTTCACCGGGATCGCGGTCTTCAATCCGGGCGACGTCGCCACGGATGTGAGCCTCCAGGTGTACGACTCGCAGGGAGTCCTGCAGGGTGAGGCCGGCGGGATCGCCATGCAGCCCAAAGCCAGATTCTCCGACCTGATCCAGAACCTGGTTCCCCCGACCCGGGGCCTCCTGGGCGGATTCGTGGTCCTGGAATCGAGCCCGGGCCGAGTGGTCGCCCAGGAGCTGTTCGGCAACGGCCGCACCTTTCTTTCCTCGGTTCCGCCCTCCTCCGGACACTGAGACACCACGATCCGTCAGAGCTTTCTGATAGAAACAAGCGGCCAGCATGGTCAAGGCAGGCCGCCCTCCAGCACAGTCGCACTTCGCTCACGAGAGTGAGGCCAACTTCGCCCGGTTTCTGGACTTCTACCGGGTCGAGTGGCGTTACGAGCCGGTCTGTTTTCCCTTGGACCACGATGCCGAGGGCCGGGTGATCCGGAGTTTCACGCCCGATTTCTACCTGCCGCAGTTTGAGCTCTTTGTGGAGTTGACCACCATGAAACAGAGCCTGGTGACTCCGAAGAACCGGAAAATACGGCGGATGCGCCAGCTCTATCCCGACCTGAAGCTGAAGGTGCTCTACGGGCGGGACTATCGGAAGCTTCTCTTCAAGTTCGGAACTTTGGCATGAGCGAGATTCTCTCCCCGACGGTGAAGAAGCCCTTCCATTCCGTCGTCGATGAGATCGTGTACGACGAGGCCACGATTCTGAAACGGGTCGTGGAACTGGCGCGCCGGATCGAACGGGACTACCGGGGCCGGGACCTCATGGTCGTGGGAATCCTGAAGGGGGCTTTGGTCTTCACCTGCGATCTGATCCGGAGCATGACCACACCGGTCAGTCTCGATTTCATCTCCGTCAGCCGCTACCATCCCCGGCGGGACCAGGGCCGGGTCCGGCTCCTCAAGGACCTGCAGGAGGAGATCACCGGAAGGCATGTGTTGCTGGTGGAGGACATCATCGATACGGGTCTGACCGCCCACTCCCTTCTCGGACTTCTGACTCGGAGGAACCCGGCGTCCATTGAGATCTGCACTCTCCTGGACCGGCGGGATCTTCGACTGGTGGAGGTCCCCATCCGTTACGTGGGATTTCAGGCCAGTGGCGCATTCCTGATCGGGTACGGTTTGGACTACCAGGATCGATACCGCAATCTTCCCTTCATCGCCAGCATGGACCTGGACGCCGCGCGGCTCAGGGTTTCGCAGTCGGACGAACTCGAACGGGAAGACCTTCTTGTCTACCAGGCTGGCTGAACTCAAGCAGGAGTGTCACGCCGCCAGCGGTCGATCCGCCTTCGATCCCGCTTGGTCGGACGGCCCTTGACGCTTCGTGGCGCGGGCGGCATCCCTCCGAAAGGGTCGGCGGGGCTCCGGAGCGGCTCCACGCTCAGATCCTCGTACAGGGTGCGGGCCTGGGTCTTGGGAACCGGTCTGCCCTGGATTTCCTTGACCCGCAGGGCGCGGGTCCGGCCCTTCAGGCGCACCTCGATGCGATCCTCTACCGACACCTTCCGGTGGGCCTTGGCCACGGCGCCTCCCACTCGGACCCTTCCCACAGCGCAGGCCCGAGTGGCTTGGCTCCGGGTCTTGAAGACCCGGGCCACCTGCAGCCACTTGTCCAGGCGCACCGGCATCCGCCGAGTCTACCAGTCCGGGTGGGCACTCATGGCCCGTCCGTCTCCGCCGCGGGCCGGTTTCGTCATGCGTCTGCTCCCCAAAGCCGGGGATTGTTATGATAAAGGCGACCATGTGACCGGCCGAGTGTGCGACGCTGGGCGAAACATGCAGACGGATGACCCGAAGCGAACTCCCGACTTACAGCTTGCGGACAGCCCTGAAACCCGTCCTGCCCGAGTCCGGTTCGTCCAGGTCCGGAAGGTCGTGAGGGGCACGGCGCGGATCGAGTCGGACCTGCTGGCGGTCGAGGAGCCCCTGGAGATTCTCCTGGGATACACCTCCCGGGAGAAACGCGTGGAGAAGACCCTTTCCATTACCATGCGCACGCCGGGGCACGACCGCGAATTGGCGGCCGGATTCCTCTACACGGAGGGAATCGTCCTCCGGCCTCAGGACATCGAGGGGGTCTTTCCTTCCAGGAATTCGGAGGGCGATCTCCACAACGGGGTCCGGGTCGACCTGCGGCCGGGGGTCGATTTCGACGACACGCGGCTTGACAGGCACTTCTACACCACCTCCAGTTGCGGCGTCTGCGGAAAGGCATCGCTCCAGACGCTGCGGGTCCACCCGTCCCGGAAGATCCTGGCGGACCGGCCGAGAGTGGACAGCCGGGTGATCGAGGGGCTGGGTCCGGCGTTGAGGGCCGGGCAGAAGGTGTTCCGGCAGACGGGAGGCTTGCACGCGGCCGGCTTGTTCGATGGCGGCGGCAACCTTCTCTCGTTGCGGGAGGACGTGGGCCGCCACAATGCCGTCGACAAGCTGATCGGCCGGGAAGTTCTGGAAGGACGGCTGCCGCTGGAAGACCGTCTGATGATGGTCAGCGGACGGACCAGCTTCGAGATCCTTCAGAAAGCGGTCATGGCCGGAATCGCCATGGTGGTGGCGGTGAGTGCGCCTTCGAGCCTGGCGGTGGCGCTCGCCCGCGACTTTGGGATGACGTTGGTGGGCTTCGTGCGTCCAGGCCGATTCAACGTCTATGCACACGCCGGGCGGATCGCTTGGAAATCCGCTCCAGTCGTTGCGGAGGGGTAAAGGTGGCTCAACAGAGTTCAGCGCCGGGGAAACGAAACCGGTTGTGGAAATTGCTTCTGGCTGCGCTGGTCGTTGTCATGCTTCTGATGATCCGGAACGATATCGGGCCGTTTCTCAGGCAGGTTCTACAGACCGTTTCCGAGCTGGGCCCCTGGGGTCCGGTGGCCTTTCTCCTGGCCTACGTGGCGGCGACGGTCCTTTTTCTGCCGGGGTTCATACTCACTCTGGGGGCCGGTTTCGTCTTCGGGCTCGGCTGGGGGACGGTTCTGGTCTCCGCTTCTTCGACCCTGGGCGCGACGGCGTCCTTCCTGATCGGCCGCCACCTGGCCCGCGATTGGGTGGCCGAAAAGATGCGGGCCTTTCCCCGTTTCGCCGCCGTCGACGAAGCGGTCGCCGACGAAGGATGGAAGATCGTGGGATTGACCCGGCTCTCGCCCGTGTTTCCCTTCAATCTGCTCAACTACGCGTTCGGGATCACTCAGGTCAAGGTTCGACACTACGTGTTGGCATCCTGGCTGGGCATGCTTCCCGGGACCATACTCTATGTCTATATCGGTTCCCTGGCGGGCGATCTCGCGATGTTGGGCCAGGAAGGACGAACCCGGACGCCCGCGGAAACGGTGTTCTATGTCGTCGGCTTTCTGGCGGCGGTGGCCGTAACCGTCCAGGTGACCCGGCTGGCCCGCCGGGCCTTGGACAAGAGGGTGTCGTAGCCGTTTGCGCTAACCGGAGGGACGAAGCGAAATCATTTCGTTCCGAAACAATGGAAATGCTCCATGCCTGAATCGAGATCCGTTGAAGTGTTGCCCATGGATTCCCACAACCGGCGCCTGGTCTCCCGGGTCCATCCGGGGGATTGGACCAACCCCGAACCGGCGGGCCGCTACAACCTGGTGGCCATCGGAGGCGGAACCGCGGGGCTGGTCTCGGCGGCCGGAGCCACCGGCCTCGGCGCGCGTTGCGCCCTGATCGAGAAGCACCTCTTGGGAGGCGACTGTCTCAACGTGGGATGCGTTCCCTCCAAGGCTCTCATCCGGTCCTCCCGGGCCGTAGCCGATGCCCGTGAGGCCGGCGCGTTCGGGGTCGACGTTTCGGTCGGGGAGAAAGTGGATTTCGCCTCGGTCATGGAGCGCATGCGCCGGCTGCGCTCCGGGATCTCCGCCCACGACTCGGCCCAGCGCTTCCGGAAGCTGGGCGTGGATGTCTTTCTGGGAGAGGCCCGTTTCGTGAGCCGGGACGCGGTTCAGGTGGGCGGGCACACGTTGCGCTTCGCGCGAGCCGTCGTCGCTACCGGAGGACGGGCGGCGGCGCCACCCATCGAGGGCTTGGCGGAATCCGGTTATCTCACCAACGAGACGCTGTTTTCATTGACGGAGCTGCCCCCGCGGTTGGGCGTCATCGGCGGCGGTCCCATCGGATGCGAGATGGCGCAGGCGTTCGGCCGCTTCGGATCCCAGGTCTCCGTTTTCCAGTGCCATCCTCAGATCCTGGACCGGGAAGACGAGGATGCTGGCCGAAGGGTCCAGGACGCATTTCGCCGCGACGGGATCCGACTCTTCCTCGATTCGAAAGTGTTTCGAGTGGAGAGCCGGGCGGGCGAGAAACGGGTTCATCTCGAGTGCAACGGTCAGACACGGCAGGTCGCCGTGGACGAAGTGCTGGTGGCCGCCGGGCGGGCGCCCAACGTGGAGGGGCTGGGCCTGGAGGCGGCCGGCGTCGATTTCGACCGGCGCCGCGGCGTCGTGGTGAACGATCAACTCCAGACCAGCAACAAACGGATCTACGCGGCCGGAGACGTCTGCTCCCAATACAAGTTCACTCATGCCGCCGACGCCCTGGCTCGGATCGTCATCCAGAATGCACTCTTCATGGGACGGAAAAAGGCCAGCGCCCTCACCATCCCCTGGTGTACCTACACGGATCCGGAGGTGGCTCACGTGGGCCTGAACTGCAGGGAGGCATCCCGGCAGGGGATTCCCTATGATCATTTCGTGCGTGATTTTGCCGACGTGGACCGGGCGATCACCGACGGGGAGGAAGGTGGCATGGTGAGCGTCCTGGTGGAGAAGGGGACCGACAAGATTCTCGGCGCCACCGTGGTCGCCCGTCATGCCGGTGAGATGATCAACGAGATCACGCTGGCCATGGTCGGCGGCCTGGGCCTCAAGACCATCTCCCAGGTGATCCATCCGTATCCGACGCAGGCCGAGGCCATCAAACAGGTGGGAGACGCCTTCAACCGGACCCGGCTCACGCCCCGCGCGCGGCGGGTCCTGTCCCGCTGGTTCGCCTGGACGCGCTAGGAGTCTGCGCGGCAGAAATGATCGTAGCGAGAAAGTGGAGAATCGAGGCCAGATTTTCACGATTTGGAGGTGCATAGTCGTTCTATTCGCCGAGAAATCGGGGAAATATGGACCGATTCTACGCTTTCGCAGTAGATTGATTTCTGCCGCGCAGGCTCCCTAGTCCGCCCCGCAGCGAAGAATGCCAGACCACAACACCGGATCCGACAGGCCCTGGTTTCGGGTGGGAGTGGACATCGGGGGGACCTTCACCGATGTCGTATTCCTCTCGGAGCAGGGAGGCGTCCACGTCAAGAAGATCGTGAGCACGCCCGACGATTACAGCCGGGCCGTGCTGGACGCGGTCGACACCGGTCTGCGGGATCTGGAGCTGACGGCCGGCCGTCTCTCCGAAGTGAGCCACGCCTTCACCCTGGCCACAAACGCCATCCTGGAGGGCCGGGGGGTGAAGACGGCGTTGATCACGACCGACGGATTCCGGGACGTTCTGGAGATCTCCCGTCTCAGGATGCCGCGCCTGTACGATCTCTACTACCGCAAGCCTCCCCCGCTGGTGGAACGGCGTCTGCGGCTGGAGGTCCGGGAGCGGGTGGACTACCGGGGCGAGGTTCTGATTCCTCTGGTGGAATCGGACGTGGAGAAAGCCGCCCAAGTGCTGCTGGATGAGGGGATTCGCTCGGTGGCGGTCTGCCTCCTTCACTCCTACGCCAATCCACGCCACGAAATCCGGATCGGTGAGATTCTGGAAGAGCGGATTCCCGGGCTCAGCCTGTCTCTCTCCAGCCGGCTTCTGGCCGAAACCGGCGAGTACGAGCGAACCAGCACCACGGTGATCAACTCCTACATCCGCCCCATCGTGGCCCGCTACCTGGGGCGCCTGGATGAGGGGCTTCGAGACCTGGGTGTGGGCGTCCCCCTGACGGTGATGCAATCCAACGGCGGCAGGGCGTCCGTCCGGATGGCTGCCGAGGCGCCCGTCCATTGCGTCGAGTCGGGACCCGCCGCCGGCGTGGTGGGCGCCCATCATCTGGCGGCGAGGCTGGATCTTCCCAACGTCCTGACCCTGGACATGGGGGGCACGACCGCCAAGTCCTCCATCATCGAGGACGGAAATCTCCTGCTGTCCCGAGAGTACGAAGTGGGCGGGGGAATGAGCTCCGGGCATCGATTGCTGAAGGGCTCCGGGTATATCTTGAGGGTTCCTTCCATCGACTTGGCGGAAGTGAGCGCAGGCGGCGGCAGTGTGGCCCGGGTGGACAAGGGAGGGGCGCTCTGCTGCGGGCCCGACAGCGCGGGCGCGGTTCCCGGTCCGGCTTGCTATGGCCAGGGCGGCGATCTGCCCACGGTCACCGACGCCAACCTGGTTTTGGGCTTTCTCAACGGCCGCTACCTGCTGGGAGGGGATTTTCCGGTCTTCGCGGACCAAGCCCGGGCGGTTGTGGAGCGCCGGCTGGCGGCTCCGCTCGGTGTCTCCGCCGTCGAAGCGGCCTGGGGCGTCCATCAGGTGGCCAATTCCAACATGGCCCGGGCCGTCGCCGCCGTCTCCAGCGAACGGGGCCGCGACCCTCGCCGGTTTACCCTCATGGCGTTCGGAGGGGGCGGTCCCCTTCACGCCGCGGGTCTGGCCCGGTTGTTGCAGATGACCCGGATCATCGTCCCTCCGTCTCCCGGGGTGTTCAGTTGCTTCGGCCTCCTCTTCTCGGACGTGGAGCACCACCTGGTGCAGGCTCAGGTGAAGTCCCTCTCCCAATTGGGACTCGCGTCCATGAACCGGACGCTGGACCGCCTGAGGGAACAGGCCCGCGGCCTCCTGGAGCAGGAAGGGTTCGCCGCCGGGCGGCAGCAATTGGCCGCCGAGGCGGACCTCAAGTACAAGGGGCAGACTTCGCATTTGAGAGTGGGGTTCGAGAGTGCGAACCTGGATCGGGACGGTCTGGAGGCGTTGGAGGCCGCCTTTCACCGGGAGCATGAGGCCAACTACGGATATCGTCTCGACTCCGAACTGGAGCTCGTCAATCTCCGGGTCCGGGCCCGCGGTCTGGACGAGGGGACTCGAGTCCCCGAAACCCTTTCACTGTCCGATGACGGTTTTCGTCCGAAGGTTCGGTCCCGGCGGATCTATCAGGGGCCGTCGCAATCGGAATGGGTCGAAGCTCCGGTTCTGGGCAGATCGGAGTTGGAAGGGAAGGACCTCCCCGGGCCTGCGCTGATCGAGGAATACGACTCCACGACTCTGGTCCCCGGCGGCTGGTGCGCCCGCCTCGACCAGCGGTTGAACATCGTCCTGGAAAAGGAGGCTTGACAATTGGTGGTGAGTGGCACAGGCGCGAAATCGGCACGAGGAACGTCCCCGGACCCATGGACCCGGGAGATCGTCAAGAATTATCTCTACAGCGCCGCCGATACCATGGCCGTGACGGTGGTGCGAACGGCGTCGTCGTCTGTGGTCAAGGACGGGATGGATTTCTCCACCGCCATCTTCGACCCTCAGGGGCAACAAGTCGCCCAGGGCTTGACGCTCCCATTCCATATGGGCGCCATGCAACCGGCCCTGGATGCGGTGCGCCGCCAGTTCGGAAACGACGTTCAACCCGGAGACATCTTCGCCAACAACGATCCCTACGACGGGGCCAGCCATCTCCCCGACATCTTCCTGTTCAAGCCGGTCTTTCTGGAGAACCGGCTCCTGGCGTGGGTCTGCGTGATCGCTCACCACACCGACATCGGGGGGCGGGTGGCCGGAGGGAACGCCTGTGACAACACGGAGATCTACCAGGAAGGCCTGAGGCTGCCTCCGCTGAAGCTGTTCGAGGCCGGTTCTCTCAACCGCTCCGTCTGGCGCATCGTTGCGCGGAACGTCCGGGTGCCGGACAAGGTGCTGGGGGATCTCCGGTCTCAGATTTCCGCCTTGGCGCAGGGGGAGAAAGAATTGCTCCGGTTGGCCCGGGAGTATGGCTTCGATCCGCTTCTGGGGCACATGGCCGGCATTGTGGATCACACCGAACGCCTGACTCGAGCCGAAATCCGGGAGCTGCCCGACGGTTCCTGGGAATTTCAGGACTACATCGATACCGACGGGCTGGATCCCGATCCGATCGCCATACGGGTTCGAATCACCGTGGAAGGCGATGAGATGGTGGTGGATTTCACCGGCACCTCACCTCAGGCCCGAGGCTCCATCAATCCCAACTTCGCCTTCACCCGGTCCACCGTCTACGCGGTCTTCAAGTGCTTGACGGACCCCGGCATCAACGCGAACGCCGGATTTTTCAGGCCGATTCACGTGGTGGCGCCGGAAGGATGTTTCGTGAATCCGCGCCACCCCGGGGCGGTGGCGGCCCGCGGCCTCGGAGGATTCCGCGTCGGCCACGCCGTTTTCGGCGCTTTCGCGAAGGCGCTGCCCCATCGCGTGCCGGCGGCCTGGGGTGGGGGTGACGTGGGCGTCAGCATCGGGGGTTACTACCCGGACGGGAAGCCGTTCGTCTATCTCGAATTCAACAATGACGGGCCTCGAGGCGGCGGTCCCTCAGCCGACGGCGCCGACGGGGTCACCGCCCCCATCACCAACATGGCCAACACTCCGGTCGAAACCATCGAGGCCGATCAGCCGATCCTGATCCGGCGTTATGGATTCGTGACCGACTCCGGGGGGGCGGGCCGGTATCGGGGCGGACTGGGGATGGTCCGCGAGTATCAGCTGCTGGCTGCGGAAGCGACGCTGCAGGTCCGGTCGGACCGGACCCGTTTCCTTCCCTGGGGCAACCAGGGGGGAAGGCCGGGGACACCCACCCGCAACACTCTCAATCCAGGCGCCGAAGCCAGAGCGTTGCCTTCCAAGTTCCTGCTTCGCATGAAGGAGGGGGATGTCTACCATCTGGTCCAGGCCGGAGGCGGAGGCTACGGCGATCCCCTGCGCCGGGACCCCGAGGCCGTGCTGGAGGACGTCCGGCAAGGGAAGGTGAGCCTCGAAAAGGCGCGTGCCGAGTATGGCGTCGTACTCCGGTCCGCCGGCGAGGGTGCGGATCTCGAAGCCAGCAGCGAGCTTCGGGCCCGTTTGAGCCGTTCCCGCGGCCCGCTGCCTCTGGAGCCACAGGCCGAGGAGGTGTCTCAGGTTCCGGATTTCTCCGGACTCGATGCGTGAGCCGGGGATCACCTGGGAGTGGCGTCGGGCAATCCCCCGTCCACCGGCAGGGTCGCTCCAGTGGTGGGGGTCTGGCGGGAAGCGAAGAAGAGGACCGCGCGAGCCACGTGTTCCGCCGTGATCCGGGCCTTCAGGAGGTTCCGCTCCCGGTAGTATTCCTCCAGTCCTTCCCGGTCGAGTCCCCGGGCGCGCATCCGGTCGGGTCCGACCTGTTCCCACAGGCCCGATCTCCGGACTCCATCGGAGAAAACGGCATCGGGAGCCACCATGTTGACCCGAACCCCCATCTCGGCCAGCTCCAGGCTGGCGATGCGAGCCAATTGGTGGGAGGCGGCCTTGGTGGCGCTGTAGGCGCCGAATCCCGCGCCGGGAGCGAAGACGTTCTTGGTGGAGACCAGGACCACGTCTCCGCCGGTGCCCTGGAGGCGAAAGTGCCGGGCGGCTCTGGAGAGAAGGTGGAGCGTCCCCTCGACGTTGACTCTCTCCGATTTGCGAAACTCCCCGCTGTCCATCTCGGCGAGGGAACCGGTGAGAGCGACGCCGGCATTGATCACGACGAGATCGACGCCTCCCCACTCCAAAACAATGGAGTCGAAGGCTTCGGCGACGGACCGAGGACGGGTGACGTCCATCGGGACGGCCGTCACGCGGTTGGGGAACCTGCCGTTCAACTCCGCGGCCAGACCCTCCAGCCGTTCGCCGGGGAGATCGGTCACGGCCACGTGGCAGCCCTCCTCCAGGAGGCCGCGGCTGATGCCCGAGCCAATGGCTCCCGCCGCGCCCGTCACCACGGCAACGTGGCTGCGCAAAGGTTTCTCCATGCCGGCCAGCTTGGCCTGTTGGATGCCGCGGTGCTCCATCAGGTAGAGGTGAGACTCATCGAGTCCCCGGTAGGTTCCTCCCATGCGTGCGATCCGCGCCTTGACCATGAAGGTCTGCCGGGCAATGTCCCGTGCGATTGCCGCCGCCTCGGCGTCGCGTCCGGCACAGGCGGCTCCGATTCCGGGCATCAGGATGAGGCGAGGCGACAGGTCGCCGGAGGACCCGGTCTCCGCACCCGGAATCCGGTGGCGTTGCACGAAGGCCCGGTAGTCCTGGGAGTAGTCGCTCAGGGCCTTCCGAACATGTTTCCTCCAGACCTGGGAATCGTCGCTTTCCGGCCGGTCGATCCAGAGCGGAAGATTCCTGATTCGGATCAGGTGGTCGGCCGTCAGGGGAGGGGTGACGGCAAGAGGCCTTCCTTCATGGGAGTCCACCAGGTCCAGCGTCTCCCGCGACAGGAGAGGGAGCAGGACGACACGCTGCCAAGGCTGGTCGGGGTTCCCCGACGGCCGCGCCAGAAGACCTCTCAGGATCGGCGCCACGCGGTTCCACCCGGACTGCGCAGTCTCCGGAGAGGTGCGGACCCGCAAGGTGAGGGACCGGGAAGCCTTCCGTGACAGGAAGGCTTCGGCTCGGCTCACCAGGTCGATCGTGGCCTCGTAAGACTCCCGGGCCGTTTCCCCCCAGGTGAGCAGCCCGTGCCGCATCCAGACCATGCCCGTCCGGTTCGGATGATGGTGAAACGCCGCGGCCGACGCCTTGGCCAGGGAGAACCCCGGTTCGAAGTAGTCCAGGATCAGGACATGGCCGCCGAGAGCTTCCTGGACCAGCGCTTCTCCGTCGGGTTGATTGGTCAACGCCAGAATGGCGTCGGCGTGACAGTGATCGACGAACTTGGGAGGAAGGAAGGCGTGCACCAGGGTCTCGATGGAAGGGACCCTGGACCTGGGGTCCAGCCGGTGGGTCATGAACTCGTCCACCATCTGCAGGTCGTCGAGCCGCTCCAGATTCCGGAGGCGGATCAGGTGGCTCAGGTCCAGTCCCGTGTGCCCCTCGGGCTCGATCCGGGCGAGGTCGTGTCCGGAGGCCTTCACCATGAGGGCGGAGATCCGGTCTTGCAGCAGATTCTTGATTTCGGTTTTGACCGAGGTGTTGCCGCCCCCGTGAAGGACGAGAGAGGGCTTCCTTCCCAGGAGGCGTGACGTATAGGTTCTCAGCGCCAGGTCACGGCCCCACCGGCGGGCGTAACGGTCGACGAACCGCTCGGCCTCCTGGTCGGACCAACGGCTGTTCATTTGCGGTGTTCCGTGGTTTTTTGGGCCGTCCCGCCCGCACCGGCCGCAGGCCGGAATCGGATCGTCGAAGCCGAACCTGGCGGAGAACGGGCGTGTCCCGACGGCGGCCGATAATCAGGTCGAGGCCAGGCTCTCGGCTCTCATGTCCTGGTAGAGCTCGTAGGCGTGGCTCGGCTTCAACTGGTTGTGGACCACTTGGCGGATCGCCTGGATCATGGCGATGGGAGTGTCGCTCTGGAAGATGTTGCGGCCCATATCCACGCCTGACGCTCCCTGCTGCACCGCGTTGTAGGCCATGGTGAGGGCATCCAGCTCCGGCAGCTTCTTGCCGCCGGCCATGACCATGGGAACGGGGCAGGAGGAGGTCACGGTCTCGAAACCGTCGGGAATGTAGTAGCTCTTGACGATATGAGCCCCCAGCTCGGCGCACATCCTGCAGGCGAGCCGGAAATACTTGGCGTTCCGCTCCATCTCGTGGCCCACTGCCGTCACCGCCAGAACCGGCATTCCATAGCGGTTCCCCAGATCGACGAGCCGGGTCATGTTCAGGACCGATTGGCTCTCGTACTCCCCTCCGATGAAGACCTGGACCGCAAGGGCCGCGGCGTTGGCCCGGAGACCGTCCTCGATGTCCAGGGCGAGTTGCTCGTCGGAAAGCTCCTTGAGGATGCTGGGGCCGCCGCTGGCCCGGAGCACGGTCCCACGGCCGAAGCTGGAGGGGATGGTGGTGCGAAGGATTCCCCGGGTCAGCATCAGGGCGTCGCAGTAGTCCAGGATGGGGACGATGCGAACGTCGATCCGTTCCAGGCCGGTGGTGGGACCCATGAAGTAGCCATGGTCGATGGCCAGCATGACGGTGCGCCCCGAAGCCGGGTTGAAGATCCGGGAAAGGCGGTTCTGCATTCCCCAGTCCAGAGAATTGGATCCCTTCAGAAAGAAGGGCTTATTGGTTGCGGGAATATCCCTGTAGAATTTCTTGGCTTCGCCTGGCCGGTCTGCATCGGGCATGACTCGTTGCTCCTTTCGCTGGCGTTGGACGGATCTTGGACGGCGGTTGCCGCCGTGTCCCGCGGCATGGTGCCGTCGGCCGTTCCGCCAGAAGAATATCGGCCGCCGAGGGGCATTTCAAGAAACGGCCGGGAGTCATTCCTGCCCCCTGTGGTAGCCTGAAACCGCAATCCTCAACCAAAGGAGGCCCACCGTGAAACAGGCCATGGCGTTGATCGTCCTCTCCGCATCTTTCTTTTCGCTTCTCCCCGGACAGGCGTTGCCATTGGTAGACGAAGTCGAGCCCCAGCCGCTGATGGCTCAGGTCGTCCGCCTTGGGGAAGCCCTTTCGTTCCTGGGCAGCCGCTTGGAGAGCCGGGACTGGGAGCGGATCCAGGCCCTGAGGGATCAGGCGCCTTCCGATGCCGTGGTCCGTGAAATCCAGACCGTTCTGGATCCGTATTGCCTCGCCATGGTGTCCATCAACCCCGAGGCCCGGGTCAAGGTGATTCGCGGACCGGCGGCTCCCCTCCTGGTCCAGGGAGGATGGTCCAGCTTTCTGGTCAAGATAGAAAACGACGCGGCCGTCAACGCCCAGCTCCACGCCGAGAGCCCCAATGCGCTGCCGCTGTTTCACAAGTCGACCGGAGCCAAGCGGGTCAAGCCGGAGAACGTGCTCTCGGACGGAGACGTGGCCAATCGTTTCCTGGAGTTGGCCATCTATGGCCGCCGTCCCTTGCACAGCCGCCTTTCGGGTCTGAAGCTGGAGTACGCCATCGTCCAGATCTACGCTCGGGAACAGGGACTGCGCGAGGCCAAGATCGGATTCCACGTGGGGCAGGGGACCCAGGACCTGGGCTTTCGAAACAGCGTGGACATCCTGTTCGATTGCCGCCCTGCGGTTAAGGTCCGGCTCCGGGTCAAGGATCACGACGGTTCTCCCACCATGGCGTCGTTCGTCATCACCGACGGCATCGAACGGGTGATCGAGGATCCGGAGCTGAACCGGCTCCCCTCGGACTACCGGTTGGCTCTGGCGTTGAGGCGTCCCTGGGACCGGACCCGGGGCATCGGCAATACTCCCGGCCCCGTCGGCCGCCTGGTGGGGGTCTACCCGCTGCCGTCGCGGCGGCTCTCCCGCGGAGAATATCCCGATTTCTTCTTCCATCCTCAGGTCTACCGTGCCGACGGGGAGCATGTCTTCCTGCCGGCGGGCGAATATGAGATTCGCGTCCAACGCGGTCCGGAATACCTGGTTCAGAACCGGAGAGTCCGCGTTCGTTCCGGTGTCGAAGAGCAGGAGATCGAATTTCGGCTGCAGCGCTGGACGCATTTGGCGGCCCTGGGCTGGTACAGCGCCGACCACCATGTCCATGCCGCCGGATGCAGCCACTACGAGAGCCCCGACGAAGGGGTCCAGCCGCTTCACATGTGGCGCCAGGCGCTGGGCGAAGATTTGAACATCGCCTGCGTCCTGACCTGGGGACCGTGTTGGTATCACCAGAAGGAGTTCTTCGAGGGCCGGGTGCATTCCCTCTCCAACGGGAACAACCTGATGCGTTACGACGTGGAGGTCTCCGGCTTTCCCTCCTCGCACGCGGGCCATCTCTGTCTTCTGCGCCTGCGGGAAGACGACTACCCCGGGACGACCCGGGTCCAGCAATGGCCGAGCTGGACCCTTCCTGTCCTGCAGTGGGGACAGGGCCAGGGAGCCGTCGTCGGCTACTCCCATTCGGGATGGGGCCTGGAGCCGATGGAATTCACCACCGAATTGCCCAACTACGCAATGGCCAAGTTCGACGGAATCGGCGCCAATGAGTACATCGTGACGGTGACCCACGACGCGGTGGACTTCATTTCCGCCGGAGACACGCCGCTGCCCTGGGAGTTCAACATCTGGTACCACACCTTGAACTCGGGTTTTCGGACCCGCATCAGTGGAGAGACCGACTTTCCCTGCATTTACGACGACCGAATCGGGATGTCTCGCAGCTACGCGAAGCTGGAAGGGGAGTTGGACTTCGACCGCTACATGGATCAGATCCGCGCCGGGCGGAGCTATGTCTCGGACGGCAGATCGCACATTATCGGGTTTCGGGTGCAGGACCGCGAACTGGGTACGGAGGGAAGTGAACTCAGGCTGGCCGCACCCGGCCGGGTGAAGGTCCGGGCCCGGGTCGCCGCCTACCTTCCGGAAAGGCAGGATGACGTGGGCGCGTTGATTGCCTCGCGGGGCTTGACTCAGCCTCCCTATTGGCATCTGGAACGTGCCCGCAGGGGAACCAGCCGTGAGGTTCCGCTGGAACTGGTGGTGAACGGGCAGCCCGTGGGAACCCGGGTCGTGACGGCTGATGGCGACTGGAACGATATCGAGTTTGATCATGAGCTCGCCCGGTCCAGTTGGGTCGCTCTGCGGGTTCTTGCCAGCTCCCATACCAATCCCATCTTCGTCCTGGTGGGAGGCGAGCCGGTGCGGGCTTCCCGCAAGAGCGCCGAATGGTGCCGTCAGGCCGTGGATCAATGCTGGAAGATGAAGCAGGGCAAGATCCGCGATTCGGAGAAGGACGCGGCACGCAAGGCGTATGACCACGCCCGCCGGGTCTATGATCGGATCGTTTCCGAAACCGAGCCCGGAAGCTGACCCGCACCGCAGCGATCGCCGGCAGCCGGGCCTCGATCCGCTCCTCGACTGCAACTCGGCACCCCATGTGTTGACCTGAAGTTTAGACAAGACTAAACTTCAGTTTAGCACCATGAAATACTCTCGCCTCGCTACGGCGGCGGCAATTGCCATTCGATCCGTCCCCGTCCTCCTGCTGGTCGCCGTTTCTGTCGGGGGCGAGATCCGCGCGGCGGAAGGCGATCCCTCGCGGGAGTCCCTGGAAGACCGTCTCGACCGGGTGGAATCCAATCTGGAGCGGCTGATCGCACTCCTGGCCGCCGCCCTGGAGGGCACGCTGGACGAGGACGTGAAAACTCAGCTTCGGACCTTGGCCGCCGAGCTCAAGACCATACGCGGAGACGCGGCCCGGGTCGAAGAGCCGGGTCCGGAACCGGCCGTGGCGGCAGAGGAACCATCGCCGGTGGAGGAGGCGATGGTGGTGGCCGAGGTGGTGGCGGCGCCTGAGGCGATCGACGCTTCAGCGGGATTCTTCGACGGCAGCATGCCCATGTCCGGGTACATGGAGATGCATGTCAACCACGACGGCCTGAACCCGACGACCCTCGATTTTCACCGCTTCGTTCTGAACCTGGGCCACATGTTCGGAGATCGGATCCGGTTCTGGTCGGAGTTGGAACTCGAGCACGGTCTGATCGAGGGCGGCGCTCCCACCGGCGAGTTGGAACTGGAACAGGCCTTCCTGGACTTTCTCATCGACCCGCGATTCAACTTTCGGGCCGGAGTTCTGTTGACCCCGGTGGGAATCATCAACGAAAGACACGAACCCACGGCGTTTCACGGGGTGGAGCGTCCCTTCGTGGATGAGGTCATCCTCCCCACCACCTGGTTCGCCGCCGGCGGAGGCCTGGTGGGAGACCTGGGTGGCGGCCTTTCCTACAAGAGCTATGTCATGAGTTCCATGGACGGCTCCCTCTTCTCGGCGGAAGAGGGATTCCGGGAGGGGAGGCAGAAATCGTTCTTGGAGAACGCGCGCAATCTGGCCTGGGTCGGGCGAGTCGACTATGGACCCCTTCCGGGAATGAATCTGGGCGCCAGCTTCTGGACCGGAGAGACGGGATTCCACCTCAGGGATCTGGACGCCCGATTGCGGATCTTCGAATTCGACGGCAGGTACCGGTTCGATCGCTTTGAAGCCCGAGGGCAGTTTGCCGTGACCCATTTGGGACAGGCTTCCGAAGTCAATGCGGCGATTCGCCGCAACGCCGGAATCAACCCGAACATTGCCCGGGGAATGCGGGGATTCTACCTGGAGGGCTCCAGCAGCCTGGTGCCGTCCGGTTCCAGCCATGATCTGGTCGGGTTTTACCGTTACGAGAACTTCGACACTCAGTACCGGATGCCTCAAGGGTTCTTTCCCCTGAGCCAGTTCGACCGGTCGGCACATATACTGGGCCTGTCCTACTTTCCACATCCGGATGTGGTCCTGAAAGCCGATTACAACTTCATGAGGAACGCCAGCCGGGTCGTGCGGCCCCGAAACCGGTGGAACCTGGGTATCGGCTGGTGGTTTTAGGAGGAACGGCCGTGAAGATCCCGCTGATCCTGCTGACATTCGTCCTGCTCCTGCTCGGTCCGGGAGCCGGTCCCGCGTCCCCCGTTTCAACCGCGGAGCGGAAAGATGACGCGAAGGTCCGGAAGGTTCGGGTCTCGGCGGAGAGGTTTCACTTCATTCCCTCCAGGATTCGGGTCAAGCGGGGAACGCTGCTGGAGATCGAGTTGAGCAGTCAGGACACGTTTCATGGCTTTCGCATCCCCAAGGCCGGCATCGACGTCACCATTCCGGGGCGGGGTCAGGGAAAGATCAAGATCCGTTTCCGATCCCGGAAGGCGGGGAAATATCCGTTCGAATGCTCGCGGCCTTGTGGCGCCGGCCACACCATGATGCGGGGAACCATCATTGTGGAATAAGGGCCGCGGAAGGAACGCCATGTGGAAAGGGTGCCGGATGGTGAAGGGGGGGGCCATACTGGCGACGGCGCTGGCCCTTGCTGCGATGTCCGGTCCGGGGGCCGGACAAGGAACCGTTGTGCGGGGCACCGAGTTCGGCGAACCCATCCAGGGAATCGATGGGGTGGAATTCGAACTTTTCCGCCTTGGACTCGAAGACTTTCTGGAAGTGGAGGACGCCGATGAAGGACTGGGGCCTCTGTACAACGGCCGCTCATGCGCCGAATGCCACGTTACTCCCGCCATTGGGGGGATCAGCACCATCACCGAGGTCCGGGCCGGAACTCTGGACGCCGACGGAACCTTTCAGGATCCGCCGGGCGGATCGTTGATCCATCTCTTCTCCATTCCCGACCATTCGATTCAGGCCGCGGTCCCGGAAGGCGCCAACGTGGTGGCCCGGCGGCAGCCGATCCCCTTGTTCGGAGGCGGTCTTGTGGAAGCGGTTCCGGACGAGGTTCTGGCGGCCCTGGAAGATCCGGAAGACGAGGATGGCGACGGAATCAGCGGGCGGGTCCACTGGGTGGTGGACCGGGACTCCGGAGAGACGCGCGCCGGGCGTTTCGGTTGGAAGGCGCAGCAGTCCTCCCTTTTCACCTTCGGAGCAGAGGCCTACCGCAACGAAATGGGGATCACCAGCGACCTGTTCCCCGACGAGATGTGTCCTGCCGGAGACTGCGAGCCGTTGGAATTCATCGACCCCGTCGCCGACCCTGAAGATGGGCCGGAACTGTCCACGGGGCTGCGAGGAATCGACAACTTCGCGAATTTCATGCGCCTGCTGGGACCGCCGCCCGGAGGTGCGGAAAACGACACGACACGGCGGGGGGAGGAACTCTTCGAGGAAGTTCGTTGTTCCGCCTGTCACGTTCCGACTCTGCAGACCGGCTCCAGCCCGTTCGAAGCCCTCAGCAACAAGACTTTCAGACCATTTGGGGACTTTCTGCTCCACGACGTGGGGACCGGAGATGGGATTCAGGATGGAGATGCCGGTCCGGCGGAGATCCGGACGCCAGCTCTTTGGGGCGTCTCGCATCGCGCTCCGTATCTGCACGACGGGTCCGCGGCCACCATTGAAGCGGCGATTCTGAGGCACGGCGCCGAGGCCGAGTCCAGCCGAACCCTGTTCGAAGCCCTGACCGCGGAGGAACGCGGCGCGCTGCTGGCTTTCCTCAGATCTCTTTGAAGGGGGAGTGGTGTGGGCCGAGGGCCTGATTGCCTTCAGACCGGATCAGCCGGAGTTCGAACCTGTCGAGGCGCGGAACGCGTCGCTCCCGTCTACCACCGGCTTCCCTTGAGGTGCTGGTAGGCCGCCACCGCCAGCTCGTCGCAACGCTCGTTCATGGGGTGTCCCGCATGTCCACGGACGCGCTCGAAGCTCACCTCGTGCTGGTTCCGAATCCGGTCCAGTTGTTCCCAGAGATCCTGGTTCTTGACCGGCTTCTTCCCGGAGGTACTCTTCTTCCAACCGCGAGCTTTCCATTTGTGGATCCAATCCGTGGCTCCCTGCTGGACGTAGGAACTGTCGGTCACCACGTGGACGCGAGCGCGCCGGGTCAATCTGGAGAGACCCTGAATCACCGCCTGAAGCTCCATTCGATTGTTGGTCGTCTGACGTTCCGAGCCGCTGTCTTCCAGTGTCTTGCCCGAGGCCCGGTGCTCCAGGACGAACGCCCAACCTCCGGGACCGGGATTTCCGCTGCAGGCGCCGTCGGTGTAGAGGACCACCTCGGCATCGCCGGAATCGGAATGCGATGCTCCACTCCGTCTGGTCATGGGTTCGTTTCCCGCGCTCGGCCGCTGGTGTGCCTTCACGGCGGAGTTTTGATCGAGGCGCCGCTGCCGTGCGGCTCGACGCAGCAGTCCAGGGAGGCGGCCGGAGGTTCATCTTAGCAGACCGCTCAAGTCCGGTTCCGGCTGCAGGGAACCCTGGTGGTTCCTGTTCTTCCCAAATGGAACAGGGTGGGGAAACCCGTGCGACCGGTCCGATCTTGTAGAGCCGGTTGGTCTTCTGGTATCATCGTGCTGTTCCAGGACATCATGGGTAGCGTACTTAAGAAAAAGAAAAAGCGGCGCGGAAAGCTTCGCCGGAAGCGCCGTCACCAGATCCGTAAGAACTCCCACTCCAAGTAAGGCCGGTCGGCTGCATCCGCCTTTTCCTTTCGGGATCGTCCAGACTTTGTGTGTTTCCATTGCGCCTCCGGGAGGCAATGCGTCCCGGTCCGTGCGGCGGGCGGGTTTTGCCGCCGCCGAGTGCTTGCAAGGTAATCGAAACAGGCTCTATAGTGGGTGCGAAATACCTGCCAACAGCGACAATGTTGTGAAGGAGGCCAAATGAGCAAAAATGGAAAAGAAGAACACGTCACCGCGAACGTTTCGCGGCGTGCCTTCTTGAGAGGAGGCGCCGCCGGCGCCGTAACCACGGGGTTGCTGCAACGGATCAGCGGCGCTCCTTCGGCGATGTCGGGCCACGGGGTCGAGGGTCCGGGAGCCTTGAGCATGAAGCTCAAGGTGAACGGACGGAAACACCGGGTGGAATTGGAACCCAGGACGACCCTGCTGGATGCGCTTCGCAACCATTTGGACCTGACGGGGGCGAAAAAGGTCTGCGACCGCGGGACCTGCGGGTCCTGTACGGTCCTGGTGGACGACAAACCGGTCTACTCCTGTTCCACGCTGGCCATCGAGGCCCAGGGAAAGGACATCACAACCGTCGAGGGGCTTGGGACCCCGGACCGAATGCATCCCGTTCAGGAGGCCTTCGTGGATCACGATGCCCAACAGTGCGGATTCTGCACGCCGGGATTCGTCATTGCGTGCAAGGCGTTCCTGGACCGGAACCCCAATCCCACTCTGGACCAGATCAACACCGGTCTGGGGGGCAACCTCTGCCGCTGTGGAACCTACGCCGGAATTCGCCCGGCCGTGATGCAGGCGGCAGGGGCCCTGAAAGGAGGGACCAATGGCTGATTACTCATGGCCGGAAGCTTCCAAGAGGAGGTACATCGGCAAAAGTGTCTCCCGTCTGGATGGGCCTCTCAAGGTGACGGGAGTGGCCAAGTACTCCTACGACGTCAACCGCTCCGGGATGCTGTTCGCGAGAATCCTCCGCAGTCCTCATGCCCACGCTCGAATCACCGGCCTGGACACTTCGGCCGCCGAAGCCGTACCGGGTGTCAAGGCCGTCCGGGTGATTCAGGGGGTCGGCACCGAGATCAAGTGGGAGTTGGACGAAATCGCGACCGTCGCCGCCGAGACCGAAGAGGCGGCTGAGGACGGAGTTCGGGCCATCAAGGTCGACTACGAGGTTCTTTCCCATTTCGTCACGGAAGAGGACCGGGCCAGCGCTCCGGACCAGGAGGTCGCCAGGGAGGAGACCGAAGGAGATCCGGCCGGCGCCATGGCTTCGGCGGACGTCCGGAGCAAGGGGTACTACGGCATTGCCGCCATCACCCATTGCTGCATGGAGTCTCACGGCCAGGTCTGCGAGTGGGAAGGCGAAGACAAGCTCAATGCCTGGTGCTCCACCCAGGCGGTTTCGGGCCTGCCCGGCCAGTTTGCCGACAAGCTGGGCCTGCCGACCGCCAACGTGCGGGTGATCACTCCCTACATGGGCGGAGGATTCGGGAGCAAGTTCAGCGCCGATCGCTGGGGTATCGAGTGCGCCGAGTTGGCCCGCCAGGAGAACGCCGCCGTCAAGCTCTTCCTGGAGCGGGACGCGGAGTTGGCCGTTGCGGGAGACCGCCCCTCGGCTTACGCCAAAATCGAGGTCGGCGCCAAATCCGACGGTACGATCACGGCTTGGAACTCGGAAACATGGGGCTCCGGCGGGATCTCCGGTTCGCGCGGCAGTCCGCCGGTCCCTTACGTTTTCCAGGTTCCCAACCGGAAGCAGACGCACCATTCCATCGTCATCAACAAGGCCACGGCACGAGCTTGGCGGGCCCCCAACCATCCCCAGGCCTGCTTCCTGACCATGGGCGCCCTGGAGGATCTGGCGGCCGAATTGAAGATGGATCCCCTGGATCTGTTCCTCAAGAACGTCTCCATTACCGGACCTCGAGCCGACACCTACGCCGAGGAATTGAAAGTGGGGGCCGCCCTCATGGACTGGCGGCGCAACTGGCACCCCCGGGGAGACAGCGGACGCGGCCCCGTCAAGCGGGGTCTCGGGCTGGGCCTCCACACCTGGGGTGGAAGGGCTCATCAGAGCAACTGCGAAGTCGTGATCTTTCCCGACGGAAACGTGGAAGCACGATTGGGGAGCCAGGACCTGGGCACGGGCACCATTACGGTCGTCGCCATGATCCTGGCCGAGACCCTGGACCTCCCCCTCGACGCCGTGAGCGTGAAGATCGGCGACAGCCGTTTTCCCGCCTCCGGAGGTTCGGGAGGAAGCACCACCGTCGGAGGCGTGACCTCTTCGACCCGCCGGGCGGCGGTCAACGCGCTGGAGCAGTTGCTGGAACGGGTGGCTCCGTCCCTGGACGCTTCGGCCGATCAACTGGAGGCCGTCGACGGGCGGGTTCAGGTCAAGGGCAATCCGGCCCGCAGCCTCTCCTGGCGGCAGGCGGCGGCCCGCATCGGTCCCAGCCCCATGAGCGCGACGGGTAGCAATCCCGGTCCCGGCAAGCTGAGCGACAGCGGCGTGGGCGGGATTCAGATGGCGGACGTCTCCGTGGACGTGGAGACGGGGATCGTCAAGATCAACAAGGTGGTGGCGGTTCAGGACTGCGGCCTGATCATCGACATGAAGCTTTCCGAGAGCCAGGTCTACGGTTCCTTGATCATGGGAATCGCCTACGCCTTGTGCGAGGAGAAGGTCCTGGATCCGGTGAGCGGCAAGATGTTGAACCCGGACATGGAGTTCTACAAGCTGCCTGGAATCGGGGACATCGGCGAGTTGGTCGTGCACATGATGACGGGTCCCGGGTACGACGAGCGGGGCGTGATCGGATTGGGTGAGCCGCCGGTGATCTCCACCGGCGCGGCGATAGCGAATGCCGTGGCCAACGCCATCGGCGTGCGCGTCCCGTACATGCCCGTGACCCCAAATCGCGTATTGGAAGCCCTTGAGAGAGGAGGAGCTGCCTGATGCAAGCCTTCGAATATGCCAACCCAACCTCGATCCAGGACGCCGTTCGCCTCTTGGGGAGCAACGAAGGAGAGTCGGCCGTGCTGGCCGGCGGAACCGATCTCCTGAGCCTGATGAAGGACTATGTCGTGACCCCCGGGCGTCTCGTGAACATCAAATCCATCGAAGATCTCCAAGGGGTGAGTTTCGACTCGGACGCCGGACTCAGCATCGGCGCCGTCGCGACCCTGGACGAACTGGCCGCCCAGGATTCGGTGCAGACTCACTATCCGGCGCTGATTCAGGCTCTGGACGGTATTCGCAGTGCGCAGATCCAGGCTGCCGGCACGGTCGGCGGCGACCTCTGTCAACGGCCCCGATGCTGGTATTTTCGCCGGGGTTTCGGACTGCTGGCGCAAATGAACGGCAAGTCCATGGTCGCGGACGGAGACAATCGCTACCACGCCATTTTGGGCAACGACGGTCCGGCGCAATTCGTCAATGCTTCGAGCCTGGCTCCCGCTCTGATCGCACTCGGAGCCAAGGTGACGATCCAGGGAGTCTCCGGCTCCCGGGAAATCGCCCTCGAGGATTTTTTCCAGACTCCCGGGTCCCAGAGTGAGCGGGAGAATGTCCTGGCCCCCAACGAGATCCTGACCCGGATCGTGGTTCCGGCGGCCTCGGGAACGCAAAACGCCACCTACGAAGTTCGGGAGAAGGAGGCGCTGGACTGGCCGCTGGCCGCGGCGTCCGTTTCGCTGACCGAAAACGGCGGCGGCGTCGGTCAAGCCCGCGTCGTATTGGGACATGTCGCTCCGGTGCCGTGGGTCTCCGAGAAGGCCGGCATGGCTCTTCAAGGTAAAGCCGTCAGCCGGGAATCGGCGGAAAGTGCCGGTGACGCCGCCGTGGAAGGCGCGCGGGCGCTGAGCCGGAACAAGTACAAGATCCAACTGGCTCGAGTGGCCGTCAAACGCGCCGTGCTCCGGGCAGCCGGGATGGAGGAGAGTTGATCATGTTGGACGTGGAGCAGATCAAGTTTCAACTTTGCAGACGTTTGCGGTGGAAGGGAATGTATGTCGAGGCGGCGCCGGACCTCACGGTGCCTCCAAGCAATGACGCTTTCTTCTGGTGCAACGACACCATGACCTGCCTGGGACCCGACGGGGACCTGGCGAACGAGGAGAAGTGCCAATCGGACAGGGCCTGCCACGAGCCCTTGTAGTCGTGGCTCGATAAGGATACCGGCCAGGTTCGATTTGCAATCGGTGGGTTGCGCGCAAACGGCTGCTCCCGGTTCGGGTTGGACGGCCAGGATTGTCCGACGGGTGCATCTGTTAGGATAAGGACTCAATAACAGAGGGGGTCAGATATGAGATCAGGAATCGTTGCTTGCTTGACCTTGGCCGTGGTCATGACGCCTCTGGTGGCCGCCGACGCCACCATCTCGGGAGATTACCTGGAGGTGCGGACGACGGACGTTTACACCGGGCCCTGTTTCGCCAACGCGGAAGTCAATCTGACGGGGAAAGAAGCCATGCTCGCGTGGCGGGTGCGCCATGGAAGTTGGAACGGCGTTTCGCTTCGGGGACTCAGCGTGCTTGCCATCGTGAAGTCCGCGTCCACCCTGGGTGATCCTCATGCCGTGGACCGTTCCTCCCGGTCTCTGATCGTGGTGGACGAGCGGGCGGACGGAGATCAGGAGGAGGCCCTGCTGGCGTTCGTCCGGACCGAAGCTCCGCAACTGATGGAGAATGTGGTCCAGGTTCAACGCGCTCCCATCGCTCTTGAATTCGGCGCTTCCAAGACGTTTGCGCGCCTGCAGGCGGGGGACATCGCCTCCCTCCGGACCCGGGCACTGAATCACCACGACCATATCTGCGGCAACGAGACGGTCTACTATCCGCCGTTGACCGAGGTGGCCGATGCTCGTCCGGCTTTTACGCTCTCCCATAGGTTCCAGGGAGACGGCCTGGGCAGCAGTTGGGGAACCTACGGAACCCGCGGGGCGTTCGTCGGGAGCTTCACGCGCTGAGGAACCCGTTGCGAATCGGACGGCGAGTTCACGAAAGAACTTGTTTCTTGTCCCGTAGGCTGCTGGCGATCATCCTGGTCGGTATCGTTGTTACGCCGGCCTTCGGTGCGGAAGGACCCTTGGCCGTGGAGACGGCCAAGGTCGACCCGCCGCCGGAGCTTTCCCGGAAGGTTCGGGACTCTCTCCAGCCGGAAGCTCTGCGCGTCTTGCAGGGCGGACAACCATTTGCGGATTTCTGGTTGAGAGCGGATGTGCCGGAGGCATCGTCGCCGTCCACGGAGTTGGGAGTCAGTTTCGGGCAATTGAAGGTCGGAACCCTGGTCGGCGCCGTGCGCTTTCCGGCCAAGTGGTCCGACTACAAGGAACTGCCGATCCCGCCTGGCGTCTATACCCTCCGCTATGCCGTCCAGCCGCAGGACGGCGCTCACATGGGGGTTTCCATTTACCGGGATTTTCTTCTCATGATCCCTGCCAAGATGGATGAAGACCCGGATACGGAATACCGCCCGGACGAGTTGGTGCAGGCCAGCGCCGAAGCCGCCGTCGGACGGCATCCCGCCACCCTCAGCCTCTTCCCCATCTACGATGAGGTCAGCGGCCCCACGCTCGTCAAGAACGACATGGACCAGTGGACGCTGGTCGCCCAATCAGGATCTCTGACGCTGGGCATGGTGATGCTCGGCCACGGTGAGATCGAATAGCCTTTACCGGATGTTCAGTGACCCGGGGCCGGGTTGCCGCCACCCAATCGGGAGGCGATCCATCCCGTCGCAAAGGTCACGCTGGTTCCCACCAGAACATACCAGGGCCACGCCACTTCTCCCGTCCAGTGGATCACGAGCATGGTGGCAAGTCCCGCCGCCATGCCGGTCAGCGCTCCCCTCTGGGTGATGCTGCGACGGCGCAGAGCCAGCAGAAACACACCCAGCACGCTTCCCATGGTCAGGCTCGGTATGGTCAGGCCCGCTTCCAGCACAGACCCCCAGTTCCTGGCCAGCAGGGCGATGACCACCAGAATCCCGCACCAGCCCAGGGTCAGCAGCCGGGACACCCGCAGGTAGTGGGCTTCGGTTCCACGCCGCCAGCCGCGGTAGAAGTCGTGGATGGAGGAGGCGGACAGGGAGTTCAGGGAGCTGCTCAGGGTCGACATGGCCGCGGCGAAAATGGCCGCGATGATCAGCCCCGAGATTCCCGAGGGCAACTCCCGGACGATGAAGATGGGGAAAATCCGGTCGGTCTGGACCAGTGCCTGATCCAGAGGGAAGTGCTTGTAGAAGACGAACAGCAAAGCTCCCAGGAGAAGGAAGAGTGAGAACTGCGCCAGGATCACAACGCCGCTGGCGATCAGGGCGATCTGGCTGCGCCGGGGGGTGCCGCTGGAGAGATAGCGCTGGACCATCATCTGGTCCGTGCCATGGGTCGCCAGAGTGAGAAAGGCGCCGCCCACGAGGCCTGCCCAGAAGGTGTAGGGGGTGGCGAGAGCCAGATCGAAGTCGAAGACCTGCAGCTTGGCGTGTAGTTGCGCCTCACTGATGGCCTGGGACCATCCTCCGGGAATCTTATCCAGCAGGACGTAGAGGGCGATGACGGCTCCCGACAGGTAGACGACCAGCTGAACGACGTCATTGAAGATGACCGACAGCATTCCTCCGTAGAATGTATAGGCGACGGTGATGGCGCCGATCAGTAGCACGGCCCAAAAGTCGGAAATTCCGGTGACCACCGAAAGCACCAGCCCGGTGGAAAAGAGACGGACTCCGTCCGCCAGGGAACGAGTTCCCAGAAACAGGAAGGCGGAGAATTTTCTCACCCCTTTCCCCAGACGGTAGGCCAGGAGTTGGTAAGCGGTCTGGAGCCGCTGCTTGAAGTAGGCTGGCACCAGGAGAAAACTGACCAGTACACGTCCCACGACGTACCCGAAGACCAACTGGAGGAAGGTGAAATTTCCGGTGTAGGAGAGGGCCGGGACCCCGATGAAGGTGAGGGTGCTGGTCTCGGTAGCGACGATGGAGAGACAGACGACCCACCAGGAGAGATTCCGGCCGGCCAGGAAATATTGACCCAGGTCCTTTCGGCCCCGGCCCAGCAGGATGCCCAGGATGGCCGTGGCCAGGAGATAGAGGACCAGGATGGCGTAGTCCAGGAGCGAGAAACCCACGGGCTGTTATGGTCCTACGTTCCCGGACACCGGTCAATCGAAGCTATTCTGAATTCAGGATCCGGGACAGGGGTGAGCGATCCAGCAGGTAGGCGCTCCGGCCGTCCATGAAAAAGAAATCCGAGGCGCAGTAGCCCCTTTTCAGGTAGTGGACGAATATTTCACGGATCTTTCGCTGCCACTCCCGAGCCAGCTTCGGCTCCGTTCTTCGAAGCGTGCCGAAGGCGCCGGGCACCTCCACCAGCAGCCGTTTCGAATCCAGGTCGAGCCGGAACCCGCACAGGCGTACAAGACCGCTGATCGGATCCGGTTTCACCCGGGTCGCCCGGGGCAGTCCGGCAACCCTTGACGTGGACGAGGACGAGCGGTCAACCCTTCCCCGGACGCGTTGCGACTTGACGAACCAGGACACCCACACCCGGTCGGAAGCGATTCCCCTGGTGAAGCGGCTTTGCAGGTTCCCGTAGTAGTTGGGGACGTACGACCGAATCACGGATCCCAGCTTCTTCAGGTTCAAGTGCGCATTCGCCGCAATAAGGGGATCGAAGGTCCACTTGATCAGTTCAAGTCCCGAGTCCAGAGCGTAGTCTCGTTGGAACAACTTCAATTGGTAGCCGATCCCGTGGGAACGGTACGCGGGGAGGACGCCCATGAGTTGGCTGTGGAGATAGGGAACTCGCGTCCCGTTTTCCGAGCCCAGCCAGGAGAGGGCGAAGCCGACCAGATCTCCGCCGGCGAAGGCGCCGGCCACCAGCCCGCCGCTCTCGGCCACGGCGAACAGGGCCCGGGCGGGGTAGGGGGAATCGGATCCGGGTGCGCCATACCCCCAGATCTGTTCCTCCAGGTCGACGACCTCATCCATTTCTCCGATGGTTGTGAGGGCTCTGAGACGAATGGCTTGAGTGCCGGTCTGGACCGTCCGTTCAGGTAGGAGATCAGCCATGTTCGGCTCCCATCCGGGTCCGCTGCCGGATTATAGCAGTTCCGCTCCCAAGACCCTCTTGGTGGTCGAATGCCGCGACGACTTTTACCGCGGGCTGTCGAATACTTGACGAAAAGAGGGTTGCACCCCGAGAATGACCGGCATGCGGCTGGCGGAGCGAATGTCCAATTTGGGGACCGAGACGGCCTTCGAGGTTTTGGCCCGAGCCAAGGGTCTTGAAGCTCAAGGACGGGACATCGTCCACCTGGAGATCGGAGAGCCCGACTTCAATACCCACGAAGACATCGTCGAGGCGGCAGTCGGGGCGTTGAGAGACGGCCACCACCACTACACTCCGTCTGCGGGTATCCTTCCCTTGCGTCAAGCCATCGCCCGGGAGATCTCTGAGACCAGGCAGATCGCAGTCGATCCGGACGAGGTCGTGGTGACACCCGGCGCCAAGCCGATCATCTTCTTTTCGATTCTGGCTCTGGCTCAGAAGGGGGACGAGGTGATCTATCCCGATCCGGGGTTCCCCATCTACGAGTCGATGATCCGCTATGTGGGGGCGCGCCCGGTGCCCGTTCCCTTGCGGGAGGAATTGGATTTTCGGATGGATATCCAGGAGCTGGTCGACTTGTCCAGCCCGCGCACCCGTCTCATCATTCTCAACTCTCCCAACAACCCCACCGGTTCGGTGTTGAACCGGGGAGACATCAGCGCCATCGTCGACGCGTTTGCGGATTCCGATGTTTGCTTTCTCTCCGACGAAGTCTACAACCGCATCATTTACGACGAACCCCACGTGAGCATTGCGTCTTTTCCCGGCATGAAGGAGCGGACCATATTGTTGGACGGGTTTTCCAAGACCTACGCCATGACCGGCTGGAGAATGGGTTACGGTGTCATGCCCAAGGAGCTGGCGGGGCATGTGACCAAACTCATGGTCAATTCCAATTCCTGTACGGCCGCCTTCACTCAGATGGCCGGCATCCAGGCCCTCCGACAGGACCCCAAACCGGTTCACGAGATGGTGAAGATCTTCCAGACCCGGAGAGACCGGATCGTCGATCTTCTGAACAGTGTCGAGGGCGTCTCGTGCCGGCAGCCAAAAGGCGCCTTCTACGTCTTCCCCAACACGCGGGCACTGTCGGAAGATTCCCCGAAGCTGGCCGATTACCTGTTGCAGGAAGGGGGCATCGCGCTCCTTTCCGGCACCTCCTTTGGAAACATGGGACAGGGCTACCTGCGGCTTTCCTATGCCACCTCCCTGGAAATGCTGGAAAAGGGAGTTCGGAGGATGAAGGCCGCTCTGGCGAAGTGGCCGGCTGTGGTTTGACACCAGAGCCCGGACCGGTGCGAAGCGAGAAACGGGAGTCGAAAGCCTGATGAAGAGTTATCGCGTCTACGCCACCTGTGACATTGGAGAAGAGGGCCTCAAGCGCCTGACGGATCGGGGATACGAGGTAGAAGTCTATCCCGAAGTGGAACCTCCACCGAAGGCGCTGATCGTTGAGAAGGTCGCGTCGGGAATCGACGCGCTCATCACCACCTTGCGGGATCCCATCGATGAGGAGGTGTTCCAGGCGGGCCGGGAAACCTTGAAAGTCGTATCCCAGATTGCCGTGGGAGTCGACAATATTGACGAGGAATCAGCCCGCAAGTTCCGGGTCCCCTATACCCATACGGCCGTGGTGCTGACCGATGCTACGGCCGAATTCGCCTTTTTCATCATGGGTTGCGTTTCGCGAAAGCTGTACCCGAGCGAGCGGTTGGTGCGGGAAGGCCGGTGGGAGACATGGCATCCCTATCTCCCTTTCCTGGGGGACGAGGTTACGGGCAAGACGGTCGCCGTCATCGGAACCGGACGCATCGGGCGGGCTTTTCTGCTCAAGTGCACGGGACTGGACACCGACATCATCTGCTGCGACCTGTTGCCGGAGGATCGGTCCTTCGTGGAGTCGGTGCAGGCGCTCTTCGACTTCAAATACGAACAGGGATTGTCGAATCGGCGCGCCACCATTCGGTGGACATCGTTCGAGGAGGCGTTTCGCCAGGCGGACTACATCAGCCTGCACGTCCCTCTCACCCCCGACACGCACCATCTC
Source organism: Acidobacteriota bacterium (assembly GCA_028874215.1). Lineage (NCBI taxonomy): Bacteria > Pseudomonadati > Acidobacteriota > Acidobacteriota bacterium. The sequence goes on along the minus strand of JAPPLF010000007.1, from coordinate 70,691 downwards.
ATCAACGACAGGGCCTTGGAGATCATGAAACCGACGGCCTTTCTCATCAATACCTCGAGAGGTCCGGTGGTGGACCCGGACGCGTTGGTCAGAGCTCTCCGCGCGGGCCAGATCGCCGGCGCCGCTCTGGATGTCTTCGAACAGGAACCGCTTCCCATCGACTCCCCCTTGCAGGACCCGGAATTGGCGGACCGGTTGCGGATTTTCCACCATTTCGCCAGCGCCGGAAGGCGGACGCGGCTCTCGGGAGACCCGGAACTGGGCATGGCGGGTCGAACCGCCCAAGGCGTCATCGACGTTCTGGAAGGGAATTACGGAGGAGATCCGTCGAAGATGCCCTACGTGTTCAACAAGTCGGCGTTTGCTTGATTCTCCCGCCTCTCGCTCGATCCGAACCGGGCCCGGTCCAGGACCCGCCCAGTCATTTCAGCTTGATCTCCCGCCGGGAGAACAGGATGCAGCCTGCCAGGAGGACGGTCATCGAGTAAAGGATATTCTCGACCATGACACGAGCGTAGAGGGAGTAGTCCGGTTCAAGCGGTTCCCGCTCGAAGCTGTCGGCCAGCAGATCGGTCGGCATATGAGCGGGACCCAGGTAGTAGACCACAGCCGCCAGGCCCTTGAGCGCCCAGTGGGGATGGCGGAACAGAAACTCGATCATGTTCGGTAGGCTGGCCAGCAGCAACGTCACGCCTCCAGCCAGAATCGGATTCAGCACTACGCTCAAGCCCAGGCTCACCCCCGTGTACAGAGTGGCATAGGCGAACATCTCCAACATGCTGAACCAGAACAGAGGACGTATCTCCAGTTCGAACGTCCAGATGATGGCAAGGCCGATTCCAAGGCCCAATACGAGCAGGAGGCAGACGAAAAACTGGGTGCCCAGCCACTTGCCCACCAGGTACGCCCATCGTGGAATCGGTCTGACGAGCACCGGAACGATGGTCTGAGTCCTGATTTCCGTGGCGAGGGCGACTGCTCCCAGAAACAGTCCCAGGACGGCGGTGCAGAAACTCCACATGCCAAAGAAGAACTGCGTCTGCGAAGTCTTCATCTCCAGCAGGATCTCAGGCTCCTCGGCTTCGGAGGCCATATTCATGAGAGACGTCTGGCCCAGCCAGATGACGATCATGAGAACTCCGAGCAACAGCAGGACGTAGATCACCTTGCGCCGAAGAATCTCCCGAAAGGTGTTGGCGGCGATGATCCAGATCTCAGGCACCGCGCCGTCCCTTGACGTGTTCCATATAGATTTCCTCCAGCGAAGGGGCGGCGCGCCGGATGACACCCACGTCGAGAGACAGGTCCAAAACTCGACGGAGCAGGTCATTCTTCTCGGCCCTCGAGCATTCGAAAAAGGCTGCCGCGCCGTCCACTCGGACGGGACGGAAACCCGCCCTTGCCAGATCGGCATCCGCTCCGGCGTCCCAACCCAGCACCTCGATTTCCCACCCGTCCTGGTGCAAGCGGGCTCCGATCTCCTGTTTGAGCACGACCTCGCCATTTCGAATCATGATCAACCGGTCACAGGTCCGCTCGATGTCCGAAAGTATGTGGCTGCTGAGAAAGACGGTTGTGCCGTTCGCCTGTTCCTCCTGGATGATGTCGGCCACCAGCTTGCGTCCCTGCGGATCCAGTCCCGTGGTCGGCTCGTCCAACAGGAGCAGTTCGGGCCGATGGAGCAAGGCCTGCGCCAGTCCCAGCCGCTGGATCATCCCCTTGGAGAAGCTCCCGACTTTCCGGTCCATGGAGTCGCCCAGGCCCAATCGTTGGAGTTGGTATACGACAGCTTCGGCAAGGTTCTCGCCAGGCTGACCCGAGAGTCGGCCGTAAAACTCCATGGCGCCCCTGGCGGTGTGGAACGGGTAGGGGTGAAAGATCTCCGACTGGAATCCGATTCTCCGCCGAGCCTCCCTGGACCCGGCCTCGAGGCCGAAGACCGAGACGCGGCCCTGGTCCGGTTTGAGGAACCCCAGGACAGTATTGATGGTGGTGGTCTTGCCTGCTCCGTTGGGACCGACGAAGGCGGTGACCGTGCCCCGCGCCACGGTCACGTCCACGCCCCTGAGGGCATGGACCGGCAGCCGCCGCAGCCCGGAACGGAAGGTTTTCGACACTCCGCGGATCTCGACGACTGGGTCGTTCACGGTTCTGCAGCTTCCTCCGGAGAGGACGTCGTCTCAAGACGAGCCTCGATCTGGTACTTCAGGAACCTGTCCAGGCCCTCGATGACTCGCTCAACCTTGCCGTCGGAATTCACCTGAAAGGTCGTGGGAAAGGCGCGAATCCCATACTGCTCGGCCACCGTCCCCTCGGGATCGAGAAGGACGGGGAAAGACACGGGCTTCTTGTCGAGATATTCCTTCACGACCTTCGATTCCTCTTCGACGCTGATGGCGAGTATTTCGAATCCTTCCTTCCTTTTTTCGAGGTAAATCTTTTCAAAGACGGGCATTTCCAGACGGCAGGGACCGCACCATGTGGCCCAGAAGTTGACCAGGACCAACTTGTTTTCCTTCGCGGTGCGGTGCAGCTCGATGGGGTTTCCCTGGAGGGTGCCCAGGGAGAAGTCGGGTGCGGCATCTCCGGTTCTGACCTTGGTGGTCTCGGTTGGACGCCGCAGATCGAGTTTGACACTGAGGCTGAACCCGGCGAAGACAACGAAAAACAGGCCGATCAGGATCGATCTCATCGAAGCCGGGATCCCGCCCGGACGTCCCGTCACGGAGCCGCCACCCGGGAAAAGACAGTGAAGAACCTGTCTTCGAAGAGGGAGTATTCCGCGGTCATCTCGAACCCGACGCCGGCCATCCATTCCTTGACCTGATCCAGGCTCATCTGCATTTCGGGCTCTTTGTGTCCGTCGACCAGGTCGATGATGACGATTCGGGCATTGGGCTTCAGGTACCCGGAGAGCGTCTCAAGGTAGGCCGGGCGTCCCTCGATGTGGTGCAGGACGTTGTGAAAGAACGCCAGGTCCAGGTTCCGGACCGGCAGCTTGGGATCGGTGAACGCTCCTAACACCGGGACGACATTATCCACGCCTTTCTGCTGCGCTCCCTCCCGGATGAATTCGAGGAACCCCTGGTCCACTTCGACGGCATACACGGTGCCTCCGGGGGCCACGGCTTGCGCCAGAGGCCAACTGAAGACGCCGCTGCCGGCGCCGACGTCCGCCACCAGGTCACCCGGTTTCAGATCCAGCCGGGCCATGACCTCGTCGGTCTTGAGCTTGGCGAGGCGTTCGGGCCGTTCCATCGACTCGATCCAGTCCTTGGCCGGCTTGCTTCCCAATTGCAAGGCGCTGGCGGCCGGCCAGGCGCACAAAAGGAGCGTGGCGAAGATGGAGATACGTTTGAACATGGTGAAATCCTTCATGGGTGTCATGGACGGCGTTGGTCAGTCTACTACGATGCGGGTGAAGAGAGGAGAGGGAAAGGGATCGATGGGGGAACGCGGTCTCAGGAGCCATCCAGGCGGGTGGTTTTGAGGACCGGCTTGGTGACCTTGCCCATGGCGTTTCGAGGCAGGGAATCGACGATGAGAAACACCCGGGGACACTTGAAGAGAGCCAGCGCGGACCGGCAATGAGCCGCCAGGTCCTCCTCGCCGGCTGTCCCGTCCGTCACCACGAACGCCGCCACCTTCTCTCCCAGGTCCGGGTCGGGAAGTCCGACCACCGCCACTTCCCGGACTCCCGGGTGACGCTCCAGGACATCCTCCACCTCCCGGGAGCCGATGCGGTAGCCGCCCGATTTGATCAGGTCCACGCTCAGGCGGCCCACCAGGTGGTAGTAACCGTTCTCGTCCCGGTACCCCGCGTCGCCCGTGCGCAGCCAATCCCCCAGGAAGGCCTTGGACGTCGCCTCCGGATCCTTCCAGTAACCGCCGAAGACGTTGGGGCCGCGCACGCAGACCTCCCCGATCTGCCTTTCTTCCCGGATATCCCTCATCCGGTCGTCGATGAGGCGGAGCTGGACCGAGGGCAGCGGAAGGCCGACCGATCCGGGGAGGCGGCCATGGAAGGGATTGGACGTGTTCATGATGGTCTCCGTCATCCCGTACCGTTCCAGGATCGTTTGACCCGTCATTTCGCGGCATTTCCGGTGCAGTTCCACCGACATGGGAGCGGAGCCGCTGATGGCGAGACGCAGGGTATCGAAGCTGTGGATTTGCGGGTCGAAGGCGGAGACCATCCGGTGGTACATGGTGGGCACGCCCATGAACAGCGTGCAGCCCCCGTGGGTGAGCAGGTCCAGGACATGAGTGGGATCGAACTTCCGGGTGAGGATCGCCCGGCACCCCGTCATGGCCCATCCGTGAAGCGCCACGACCAGTCCGTGCACATGGAACAGGGGGAGCGTCAACAGGAGCCGGTCCTCCCGAGTCCATTGCCAGACCTGGATCAGGTCCCGGAGGTTGCTCCTGATGTTCCGGTGAGTCAGGAGGACCCCCTTGGGCCGCGCGGTGGTCCCGGAAGTGAAGCAGAGGAGGGCCGGCGCCTCCGGGTCGTCCGATTCCGGAAATCCGCCCTGTTGTTCCTGCACCGCCTCCCAGAACTCTTCCTTCAAGAGTTGCATTCCCACTCGTCCCGGAAACGGATCGGAACCGACGAGGCCCGAAATCTCGGCCCGGCCGGCCACGTACTCCAATTCCGTCATCGTCGCAACGGAGATGACGGGAACCGTCACCACGCCCAACAGGTGGTTGCCCAGGAGCGCCACGACCAGTTCGGGTGAATTCGGCAGATGCAGGGCGACCCGGTCGCCGGCCCGAATCCCCCGCCGGTGGAGGAGGGCGGCGTAACGCCCGGCCCACCGGGCAATCCGGCGTCCGGAAAAGGATTGCAGCGCGGCCTCCGGGGACGGGATGAATTCCAATCGCGTTTCGGAGGTCTCGTCCACCAGCAAATATCGCATCGATTCATTCCGTCAGGTCTGGGCCCGGAGATATCGATAATAGACCCGGAAGCTTCCGAGGATAAGGTTTTTTCGCGATGGGCCGGCAACAATAAATAAGTGCGGCACAGAGACCATTAGCGGCCAGACTGCCCGGGTTGCCATAAAGACTATGGCGGACGTACTCTCTGCCCCGTGTCCACGAATCACATTCCGGCCATGGCGCGCGCTCTCTTCGGATTGCTTTTCCTCATCTGTCCGCACACCCATGGCGCAATTTCGAGCTCGCAGACCGGTACGACGGCAACCGGAGGATCGGAAGAGCCCAGCCTGGAGGTTCGGCTTGGACAGGTTCTGTCGGCGCCGGTTCTGGTTCGGTCCTCCTGGGGAGTCCAGGTCCGGTCCATGGACACCGGGAAGATCCTGTTCGCCGAGAATCCCCAAAAGCGTTTGATACCCGCTTCGAATCTGAAGCTGCTGACCGCCGTCGCCGCCGTCGAAGACCTGGGGCCGGACTTCCGGTTCACGACGCGGATCTGGACCGATGGCCGAATCGAGGACGGGACCCTGGAGGGCAACCTCATCATCCAGGGAGGGGCAGACCCGACCCTTGGTGCGCGCTTCTTCAGTCCCGATCCGGAGAAGATGGAGGAGGGGGATCCTCTCGCCGTGTTCCGGAAGTGGGGAGAGAATCTGCGGGAATTGGGGATTCAGCGAATTCGGGGACGGCTGCTGCCGGACGACAGCCTGCTGGAGGCGGAAGCCCCCGGGCGGGGGTGGTCATGGGACGATCTGGTTTACGGCTACGGCGCCGTTCCCAGCGGTCTGCAGTTCAACGAGGGTGTGGCCCTGGTCCGCGTCTCCCCGGCCGGCGCCGGATCTCCGGCCCACCTGCTTTGGCGCCCGCCGACGCCGCTGATCCGTTGGCGAAACCGGATCCGGACCGGACCGCGCGAAGATCTGGAGCTGAAGTGGCGACGCCGGGAAGATGAGGTCGAATTGGCCGGTGCCGTGGAACCCTCTCAGATTCCGATCTGGCTCAGCGTCGCGGTCCGGAATCCGGTCCGCTATTTCACCAGCACTTTTGCCGAGGTCCTGAGATCCGGTCACCTGGAACTGATGGGGCACCGGGAGGGCGAGAGCGGCCATGGACACCCCGGTGCCTCCAGGACGGAGCTCTTCTCCCACGACTCTCCTCCCCTCTCCCAGGTGCTTCGGGTCTTCCTGAAAATCAGCCAGAACCTCTACGGAGAGACGATCGTGAGAATGCTGGATCCGGCCCCGAGTGGGAAGCGCGGCGAGGCGGGTCTCATGAGGATGGAGTCGATACTCGTTCATCGAGCCGGTCTGGAGCCGGACAGCTTCCGCCTGGCGGACGGCTCCGGCCTCTCCCGGCACAATCTGGTCTCGGCGGGCGCCGTGATCCGGCTCCTGGAATACGCGCACCGTCAATCCTACGGGACCGCCTTTCGGCAATGGTTGCCGGCGGCGGGAACCGACGGCACTCTTCGCCGGCGGTTGAGGGCACCCGGTTTGAAGGGCCGGGTCCAGGCCAAGACCGGATCCATGGAGGGAGTCCGGGCACTGTCCGGATTCGTCGAGACGGTGCATGGGGAAACCCTGGCCTTTGCCATGCTGGTCAATGCCCTCAAGGGAGACGAGGCCGGCCTGCAAGCTCTCCAGGAGGAATTTCTCCAGGTGTTGGTCGACGCCCCCAGGACCGGGAACCCGCCTTCTCCGCCGCAGTGATTCGATCCGGAGGTGCTCCGGCGTCCGATGGGGGCCGGAACACGGGAGATCGGCAACCCGGCGGTATCTTCGCTACTTGTGGCGGCGTTTCTTCAGCGATTCGACGATTTCCAGCCGCGTCCGGACGTCGCGCTCGAAACCTTCGCCGCCCGGTTCGTAGTAGCGCCGGCTCGCCAGATTGGGAGGCAGACAGGCCATATCGGCCACTCGGTCCGGTTCGTTGTGGGCGTAGCGATAGTTCCGGCCGTAGCCGAGCTCCTTCATCAGGTTGGTGGGGGCATTCCTCAAGTGCAGGGGAACGGGCTGGTTACGAGTTCTGGAAACGTCCTTCTCGACCCGCGAGTAGGCCTCGTAGATCCGGTTCGACTTGGGCGCCTGGGCCAGATAGACGGCCAACTGGGCCAAGGCGAGCTTGCCTTCGGGAAGGCCGATGAAATGAACGGCCTGCATGGCGTCGATGGCGCGTCCGAGCGCGTCCGGATCGGCCAGACCGATGTCCTCGGAGGCAAAACGGACCATCCGCCGGGCGATATAGAGAGGGTCTTCCCCCGCTTCCAACATCCTTCCCATCCAGTACAGGGATGCGTCAGGATCGCTGTTGCGCAGGGACTTGTGAAGAGCCGAAATCAGATTGAAGTGCTCCTCGCCTGACTTGTCGTAACGGAGAGTCCGTTTCTGCAACGCCTCTCCTACGATTTCCCGTGTGATACTCGGATCTCCCGATCTGGACCGCCGAACCAGTTGCGCCGCCAATTCCAGCGAGTTGAGGGCCACGCGCGCATCCCCATCGGCAAAGCGGGCGATCGCCCGTAGGCAACCCGGCTCCACCTCGATCTTCCAGGGGCCCAGTCCACGGTCCTCCTTGAGCGCTCGCCGGAGCAACGTGAGCAAGTGCGATTCTTCCAGAGCCTCGAGAACCAGAACCCGGCTGCGGGAGAGCAGGGGAGGGATGACCTCGAAGGAAGGATTCTCGGTGGTCGCGCCCACCAGAATCAGGGTCCCGTTTTCGACGTGGGGAAGGAATGCATCTTGCTGAGCCTTGTTGAAGCGATGAATCTCGTCCACGAACAACACGGTACGGTGTTGCCGGAGGCGCCACTCGGTGCGCGCTTCCTGCACGATCCGCTTGACCTCCTTGACACCCGCCAGGACCGCGCTGATGGCGATGAAGTGGCAGTTTCCCTGGTCCGCCATCAGGTGCGCCAGGGTCGTCTTGCCCACGCCCGGGGGGCCCCAGAGGAGCAGGGACGGGATCTCGCCCGAGTCCGCGATTTCCCGCAGGATTTTTCCAGGACCCAGAAGGTGCTCCTGCCCGACGACCTGTTCCAGGGTGAGGGGGCGCATTCGATCCGCGAGGGGCGCCTTCGGTCCTCCCTCTTTCCCAACTGGGGCCATGCCGGGGAACAAATGCTCATTCATGGCCAGGCTCCCGCCGAAAGACTTCGTAGAGGGCGAGAGAGCCGGCGACGGCCGCGTTCAGGCTCCCCGCACCGGACCCCATCGGGATGTGCAGGTGATGGTCCGCTTCGTCCATGATTCGGCCTGGAAGCCCGTTGCCTTCGTTCCCGACAAGAACTGCAAGTGGGGGACGGAATCGGGCCTGAAACAACGAGGTGCCGCCCAGATGGGTGGTGGCCCAGAGCTGGAAACCTCTCGACCTGAACGATTTCCACGGTATCGCCTCCAGCAATGGCAGGCGCAGGGCCGCTCCCACCGAAGCCCGGACCGTCTTGGCGCCATAGCAAGCGACGCTACCGGGAGAGGTCACCAACGTGAACAGTCCCGTTGACTCGGCCGTTCTCAGCAGCGTTCCCAGGTTGCCCGGATCCTGGATCTTGTGAGCGTAGAGGACGTAGGGCCCCAAATCGGACCAATGCCATTTTCGTTTCGGAAAGAACGCGGCGACTCCCTGGGGATTTTCCACGTGGGAGAGCGCTTGGAACAATGGCTCGGAAAGATGAAAGATGTTTCGGCTCTGGCGCCTCAGCTTGGCCAGCCGGATATCGCTGTCCTGAGAGTAGAGGAGGACTTCGATTTCAAGAGTTCTGGAAAGATCCGAAACCTGTTTCCATCCCTCCACCAGGGCCCAGGGACAATCGGAGGAGGCACAATTGGCCGCCAACTTGCGCAGCCGTTGAAATCGCCGGTTGGACCGGCTTCGGATCACCTCCGGAGAAGTGGACACCGGGTGGTATTCTAGCAGCCTGTGGCGAGGGCCGTCCCGTGGTCCAACTAGCCGGGGTAGGGTGCGGACAGATGAAGGACGTTGGTCAAGGTTGGAGAAGAAGGTTGGAGGTCGATCTTCACCGGCCCGATCCGGCCATCGTCGAGGTGGCATCCCGGGCGGTCCATCGCGGGGAAGTCCTCATCTATCCCACCGATACCGTTTACGGAATCGGTTGCCACGGATTGTGCAAGCCAGCTCTCGAGAAGATCCTGCAACTGAAACGCCGGACTGCCGACAAGGGTCTGTTGCTCTTGATTCCAGACCTGGAGGCGGCCGAACGACTCACCGACGGATTGCCGCGACAGTTTCAACACCTGGCGGATCGACTTTGGCCCGGACCGGTCACCTTCCTGGTGCCGGCTGCGTCTACGATCCCGGCGCCCGTCACCGGAAACCAGGGCAAGGTCGGGATCCGTTGTCCCAGCCTGCCTTTCCTCCGGCTGTGGCTGGAAAGCCTCGCCGTTCCCATCGTTTCCACCAGTGCCAATCTCTCGGGACAGCCGGCCCCGGAATCCGGATCCCGGTTGGAAGCCCTCTTCGGGCCCAGGGTCGATCTGTTTCTGGACGCGGGCACACTTCCGGAGTCGGCGCCTTCTACGGTCTTGGATCTGTGCGGAGAGGCGCCCCGGATCGTGAGGAAGGGCGCGATGGACGAGAAGATACTCCGCTTGCTGGCGGAGGATTCCGCTTCCGGGTAGGGGAGGATGCGGAGCCGGTTACCCGGCGGCGACCCGGACCGGAGCGGACTTCATTCTGGCCCGGTCCAGGATTTTCTGAACGAAACGCTGCTTGTGATTTCGTTCATGCACGCCCTTGCGGATGGCGATCAATTCAGCCACGACGCTGATGGCGATCTCCTCCGGCGTCTCGGACCCGATGGCCAGGCCGATGGGGGCGTAGAGCCTCTTGAACCGGTCGGGGTCATACCCTTGCTCAAGCAAGTGCTCTACGATCAACTGGATCTTGCGGCGGCTCCCCACCAGTCCCACGTATCGGGCGTCGGTCCGGATGGCCTGTTCCAAGGCAGCATGATCATGGCTGTGACCGCGGGTGATGACCAGGATGAAGGTGTTGACGGTGACGGAAGTTTGCGAGAGGCCCGTCCGGAAGGAGTCCACGATCACCTCCCGGGCCCGGGGGAAACGCTCGCGATTGGCAAATGACTCCCGATCATCGAGGACAACGACCTGAAAGCCGACCCGGTCGGCGGCCTCGGCGATGGCCTGTCCCAAATGGCCGGCCCCCATGAGAATCAACGTGGGCTCGGGGATCACGGGCTCGATGAAGATCTCCACGGTTCCTCCGCAGACCAGACCCTCGTTTTCCGTGTCTTCCTGGGTCAATTCGTATTTGACCAGAGTGGCCCGGCCGCTCTCCATGACCTGGTTGGCATGCCGCCAGACCTCGGCCTCGACACAGCCACCGCCCACCGTGCCCACAAAGCTGCCATCCTGGCGGACCAGCATTTTGGCATGGTCTTTGCGGGGAGTGCTCCCCAAGCGGCGAACGATGGTCGCCAGTGCGCCCGAGCTTCCCTCGCGCCGGAGACGGACGATCTCCTCGTAGACATCCATGTCCACATTTTGCGGAAGTGGCTCGGACCAAGTCAAGAAGGGGAAGGGCGTATCCGAGACTTTGCGACTCTCCTCCGTCAACGGCCTGGAAGCGGGATTTGCCAGTTGTGACAGGCTTTACAGGGTGTCTGGCACTGGTGTAGCCTGACCTTCCCAGCGGGCGGCGACACTCGATACCGGATCATCTCTCGCAGGAGCCGAAACCGTGGCCAGAATCCGAGTGCTGTACTGGAAAGAGATCCCGGTTCAGGTGCAAGTCGAAGCCGGCGGCGATCGGGTTTCCGAGATGCTGGACCACCGGTTCCAGGAGGCGGTGGATGCCGTCGCCATGTTCGAGGGCAGCATGGGGAGCGACGCCTATCTGGAGGGTTGGGAGTGGCTGGATCACGGGCGCGCCTCTGGAAATCCCCGGCGGCTGGCTCAAGATATGGCCGGGAGATTCAATCGGGGACTTCCAGAAGATCTGGCGGCCCGGATTTGCCGGCTTCACCGTGCAGGTCAGCGGGATGAGCGTCCCGGCGCGCTGGAGCGCTGGATCAGCGACCGTCCGTCCGGCAATACCCCCGGGAGTATTTCGTCATGAAGGGAAGGAACGGCAAGCTTTCCCAGGTCGAGAAGACGATTCATCGTTATGGGCGCTGTCTCGAACTGGTTTCCATGGATCCGCATTTTCACAACATCACCGTGGCTCTCTATGAGAAGGACGGCGTCTTGACCGTTTGGACCTACAGCAGGAAGCCGGGCGTCGAGGAACGGGTCGAGAGAATCCGGGACCAACTTTGCAATCTGGGTGGCCTGGTTCCCGTGGAGGGCAGCAGGAACCAGGTTCGGTTCCCCTGCGGACAACTCCATTCCCGTCCTCTGAAGTTCCTGATGCCGCAAGCCGTGGAAAAGGATCCCGACTTTGCTCATCCCACGGGTGAGATGGTGATCAGGGATACCCGAAGTCCTCTGACCCTGAAGCTCACGCCGCACCATTCCGAGAATCGTTGGATCTACCAGGTCTCGTCGCTGGGGGACGCGCGCAACGCGCCTTTTCGCCTGCGTGCCATCGTCGTGGGCTTTCGAAAGTACGGCGAGATGGAGCAGGCGGGAAACTTCGGTGTCACCTTCAGTTGTGGACACCGCCATGAGCCGCTGGTCCGGCTCCTGTTTCCCTTCTCACGAAACATCAGCGCCGTGGAGAACATGTTGGAGAGTTCGGCAATGAGAGGTCAACTCACCACCGGAACCGCGGGCTTCAGCCCTCTTTGATCGCAAGGAGTAGACGGTATGCCATTCGTGGAGACCATGACCGGTAGAGAGCGGGTGATGAACGCGCTGGCCGGAAAGCCGGTGGATCGCCCGCCGGTCTGCAATCCGACCAACGTCGCAACCGTGGAACTCATGGACATGGTGGACGCTCCGTTTCCGGACGCGTGCCGTGACGCCGAGCTCAATGCGCGCCTGGCGGCAACGGGGTACACCGAGTTGGGCTACGATTGCATCATGCCCGTCTTCACCATCATCCAGGAGTCCTCGGCTCTGGGATGCGACATGCAGTGGGAGGTCAAGGACAACTGGCCCACGGTACGGATGAACAACCCGATCTGGTCGGGGCCGGACGACATCCACATGCCGAAGGATTTCCTGACCCATCCGGACAACGTCTGCGTTCTGGACGCGCTCCGAATCCTGAAGAAGGAGTATGGAGACGAGGTGGCCATCATCGGCAAGGCCATGGGGCCCTGGACGTTGGCGTATCACGTCTTCGGCGTGGAAAAGTTCCTGCTCATGAGTATCGACGATCCGGGGATGACCATGCTCTGCCTGGATCGGCTCAAGGAGATCTCGGTTGCGTTCTCCATTGCCCAGATCGAAGCCGGCGCCGATGCGCTCACCTTTCCGGATCATGCCACGGGAGATCTGGTGAGCGGTGAGTATTACCGCAGGTTCCTGTTGGAGATCCACAAGGAGATGCGTGAGCGAATCCCGTGCCCGCTCATTCTCCACATCTGCGGCCAGACGCTGGACCGCCTCGACTACATCGCACAGTCCGGCATGGCCTGCTTCCACTTCGATTCCAAAAACGACCCTGCCGAAGCCATGAAGATCGCTTCCGGGCGGATCCGCCTGGTGGGGAATCTGAACAACCCGGAACTCCTCTACAGCCGGGGTCCGGAGGACGTCCGAGCCGCCGTCAACGAGTGCATGGCGGCGGGCGTCGACATGATCTCTCCCGAGTGTGCCATTCCCCTGGCGACCAAACTGGAAAACCTCATCGAAATTCCGCGGGCAGTCAAGGACTGGTGCCGGGATCACTACGCCTGAAGCGCCCAATCGGGTATTCCATGTCAAAGCTCGTGACAGACTCCGGCGATCTGATCATCATCGGCGAAAATATCCATACCACCCGCATCGTTTTGCGGAATGGCATAAGGACTGCGACGACGCCCGACGGAGCCGAAGCCGTCTTTTTCGACCCCAGTCCCGGGGAGCGCCGATACCTCCGGGTGCCGGAGAGCGCCAAGAAGACTCAGCCCTACGAGCAGGGTCAGATCAAGCATTTCATGATCGCGGTCCAGAAGGGGATCAGCGGCGATCCCGTGGAGGAGGAAGAGGGGAGCGCCTACATCGAGTTCGAGGTTCGCCGCCAGGAAGCCGCCGGCGCCCATTTTCTGGATCTGAACGTCGACGAAATCTCCTACGACATCAAGGTCCAGAACCGAGCCATGACCTGGCTCGTGGAGAGAGTCCAGGGCATGACGGACCTGCCTCTCAGCATCGATTCTTCCAACGCGGAAATCATCGCCACGGGATTGACTGCGCACACCCGGAGATCGGACCGCCCACTGGTCAATTCCGTCGCGCTGGAACGGTTGGAGACCCTGGATCTGGTCCAGGAAAACGATGCCCGTATGATCGTGACGGCCGCCGGAAAGGACGGAATGCCGGAGAGCGCGGACGATCGTGTCTCCAACGTGGAACAGGTCATGGAGGCGGCTGTCAAGCGGGGATTCCCTCTCGACGACGTATTCATCGATTGCCTGGTCTTCCCGATTTCGGTCTCGCCGGACTTTGGGCGCCATTTTCTGGATGCCGTCGAGGAGGTCCGGCGTATCTTCGGCGATGACGTGCACGTCACCGGCGGGTTGAGCAACGTCTCCTTCGGTCTTCCCAATCGAAAGCTCATCAACGCCACTTTCATTCACCTGAGTCTGGAGGCCGGTATCGACGCCGCCATCATGGATCCCGTCCAGAATCGCGTGCAGGACGTGTTTGCCCTGGACCTGGATTCGGAGAGAGTCGGCCTGGCTCGGGACATGCTGCTGGGCCGGGACGATTTCTGCATGAACTACATTCAGGCCTGGAGGGATGGCCGGTTGACCGGGCCGTGACACCCCCTGTCCCGTTCGGCGTCAGGTTTGACAAACCTTGACCCGAAAAGGTTTAATTTCCCCCTTAGTGCGCCTTGGCGTCTGTCAAATTCAACGATTTGGGTAGTAGTGCGGGTATGTCGCAGATCAACGAGGGCCTGACCAGGGAACTCCGGCACGTGGCTCGCCGGAACGAGCGAGAGCACATCAAATCGCTCTTCCGGAACGCCGATCCATTGATGCAGGACATCAGTTACGCCCTGATCATCGGCAACCAGCACGAAGTCGACCGCCTGACGAGAGAGGCTCTGGACACCGGGTACACCGCCAATACGGTTTTGGATGACGGGCTGATCGCCGGCATGGCGCTGGTGGGGATCAAATTCCGGGACAACATCATCTTCGTTCCCGAAGTGTTGATTTCGGCCCGGGCCATGAAGGCCGGGATGGCGCATATCGAGCCCATCCTTTCCGCTTCCGACATTCCACCCGTGGGCACCGTGGTCATGGGGACCGTCAAGGGAGACCTCCACGATATCGGAAAGAATCTGTGCATCATGATGCTCCGGGGAGCCGGTTTCATCGTGCACGATCTGGGGGTCGATACCAAGCCGGACGAGTTTGTCGATGCGGTTTTCGAATTCGAACCCCAGGTCATTGGGATGTCCGCCCTATTGACGACGACCATGCCCAACATGGGACGGACCATCCAGGCCTTGGAAGATGCGGGTCTGACAGATGTCGTCAGCACCATGGTGGGTGGAGCTCCGGTGACCCAGGAGTTCGCCGACGATATGGGGGCCGACCGCTATGGCAAGGACGCCATTGCCTGTGTGGAAAAGGCCAAGGAACTCGTGGGTGTCCGGCAGGAAACGCCGCAGCAAGCCGCCTCCGACTATTCTTAAATTGAGGCGGCTCCCCGACGGATGCAGGCCAGTGTCGCGAACAGACGTACCCGGGAAATTTCGACCTGTCGACAAGGCGAAACTCAATGCCAGCATGGATCGCCTCTGGGAGATCTACCGGCAGATCGGCGAAACGGCCAACCTCGTATCCAAACGGCGGTGTCCCTACAAGGATGCCCGGGATCGCTGCACCGCCCGTTTCGGTTGCCGAAACCAATTCCGGCGTCCCGGTTCCGAAGGGTTGCCTCTCTGCACCGGAAGCGACGATCTGAATTATCAGGATGCCTGGGAAATCTAGCAGCCCGTGGCGGCTCGGACCACACGCTGTTGGATGACCGGATTCCGCGGCCACTTTCTCTAGAGGAACCTGCAATCGCGTCCGCGTCGTGCTGGCGCAGGAAATTGCGCTGCCATGTCCCCCCTCCACTACGGTGACCACAAGCTGGACCTGGTGTCCGGCAGGACGGTTTTCGACTACGCCGATGACCTTCAGGTGCGGGTCCCCACCTCCTGTCGCCGCAGCGGAGAGTGTCACGAGTGCATCGTCCAGATCGTCCGGGGCGGGGAAGCGCTGACCGCCGCCACCCAGGCGGAGAAGTTCCTCCGTGAGGGCTATCGCTTGGCCTGTCAGGCCCAGGTCCTGGATGCCGGCGCCACCATCGAATTTGCCCTGCTGCGCCGACGTCCGCGGATCCTGACCCAAACGGTCCGCCGTCATGCCCCCGTCGAGCCGCTGACGCGGCTCCAAGGGGCGAATGTCGTTTTTGACGGCAGTACCATCGATACCTACCGGGGCGGGATCTACGGCCTTGCGGTCGACTTGGGGACGACGACCATCGCCCTCAATCTGGTGGATCTTGAAAACGGCGCGGTCCTGCACACCGCCTCGTTCGAAAACCCGCAGAGATTCGGCGGAAGCGACATCATGCGCCGGATTTCCTATGACGGCGGACCCTACCGGGGGGAGCTTCATAACTCGGTGATTGCCGGGCTCAACTACGAGATCCGGGAGCTGAGCCGATTGACGGGGGTGCCGCGGCGCCAGATCTACGAGGTCGTCATCGTGGGGAACGCCGCCATGCGTGACCTGTGTTTCGGCCTTGACATCCAATCCATCGGCGAAAAGCCGTACCAGTCGGTCACCCAACTGGAAATGGAACGGGGCGAAAGAGTCGACACCGTCCTGAATTTCCAGGCCCGGGACCTGGGACTGAGAGTCCATCCCGCGGCCAACCTCTACGGGGGGCCGTTGATCGGTTGCCACGTCGGCGCCGACGTGGCCGCCGACCTTCTGGCCGTGGGGATGGATCAGGAAGAAGACGTGGTCATGCTGGTCGACGTGGGGACCAACACCGAAGTAGTGGTCGGAAACCGCCATGGGATGATGGCCGCTTCCTGCCCGGCGGGACCCGCATTCGAGGGTGGTGAGATCACCTTCGGCATGCCCGGATACGAAGGCGCCATCGAGTCGGTGGAACTCCGGAACGGAGAGGTGATTTGGAGGACCATCGGCGGAGCCGCGCCGGAGGGGATCTGCGGCTCGGGCTTGATCGATCTTCTGGCGGAGTTGCTTCGGGTCGAGGACATGAACTACCTGGGTGTTCTTGCCGGTGGACTGGACCGGTTCACCATTCCGGGCGAACGGGGGATTTTCCTGTCCCGGGCCGACATCAGCGCCCTGGCGCAGGCGAAGGCGGCCAATTACTCGGGTCAGTGGATCGTTTTGAGGAAGTACGGGATCTCGCCGGTTCAGCTCAAGCGGCTCTATCTGGCGGGGGGCTTCGCCAATTACGTCAACGTGGACAACGCCATGTCCATCGGGTTTATCCCACCCCTTCCCCAAGGCCGCGTCGCCAAGGTGGGGAACAGCGCGCTCGAGGGAGCCACGCTCATGTTGACCAGCCGGACCCTCAGGCGCCGTCTTGAGGAGATGGTCACGCGAATTGAACACATCGAGTTGGAGACGACCGAAGACTTCTTCGATATTTTTGTGGAAGGATGTCTGTTCCAGGCCATGCCGGGGCAATTGGATTCGGATCCAAGTAGTTGAACGAGGGCAGGGGAGAACCGTGAGATTTCTTCAGAATCACCCTCAAATATTAGAGTCGATCTATCTTCTAAGTGTGAAGATTCTTGGGCTGTTCCGTTCCCGGCTCAAACCCGGAAGCCGTTTCGAACGGTTCCTGATTCCGGCGGAGCGATTGACCAAGGGCGCCGTTTTCGACTGTCGCATGTGCGGTCAATGCGTCCTGCACAGCACCGGGATGACCTGTCCCATGACCTGTCCCAAGAATCTCCGCAACGGACCCTGCGGCGGGGTGCGGCCCAATGGACATTGCGAGGTCGTTCCGGAAATGCCGTGTGTCTGGGTACAGGCTTGGGAACGGTCCAGGAAGATGCCCCGCTTCGGTTCCGAGATCCTCCACGTACTGCCACCGCTGAGTTACGACCGCCAAGGATCGTCCGCCTGGGTCAATCACTTCTCCGAAGGCGAAAAGGCAGGTCCCCATTGGAAGCGGTGAACCCCCTGAAGTCGGGCTCGCGGCTGGAGCGGGTGCTTCGCTCGGGTGGCTTCGCCGTCACCGCCGAGATCAACTCCCCCGACACCGCAGACCCCGAAACGGTCGCCGAAAGGGCGCTGGTCCTGGCGCCGGTGTGCGACGCCATCAACGCCACCGACGCTTCCGGGGCCCATGTCCATATGTCCAGCGTCGCCGTCTGTGCCTTGCTGGTGAGGGCCGGCTACGAGCCGGTGCTTCAGGTCGCCTGCCGGGACCGGAACCGCATCGCCATTCAGGGAGACCTGCTGGGGGCCGCGGCCCTGGGAGTCCGGAACGTCTTGTGCCTGACGGGCGACGGGGTGGGAGTCGGGGACCATCCGGATGCCAAGCCGGTCTTCGATCTGGATTGCATGACTCTATTGAGAACGGCGCGCCTGCTCCGGGACGAGGGACGCTTCCTGAGCGGAAGGAAGCTGGAATCCAATCCCCGGATTTTCCTGGGGGCCGCCAGCAATCCCTTCGTTCCCCCCTACGACTATCGTCCGTTCCGCCTGCTGAAGAAGATCGAAGCGGGAGCGGACTTCATCCAGAGCCAATACTGTTTCGACATGCCTCGGCTTCGCCGCTTCATGAATTCGATTCGGGACCTGGGCCTGCACGAGAAGGTCTTTTTCCTGCTGGGCGTCGGTCCCCTGCGCTCGGCCAAGGCGGCTCAATGGATCCGGAAGAACATTCCGGGAGTGGTGATCCCGGACGAGGTGATCCGTCGTCTCAAGGGAGTTCCGGGCAATCGTCAGCGCCGCGAAGGAATGCAGATCTGCGTCGAGATCATCCGGGAGGCGCGGGAGATTCCCGGAATCAGCGGAGTCCACATCATGGCGTACCGGCAGGAGGAGCTGGTGGCTGAAATCGTCGAGGCGGCTGGATTGCCGCCCAGAGCGTCCGACCGGCCCGCCTCTCCCTGATGCCGCTGGAGTCCGGAGACTCCCCGTAGATCCGCTTTTCGATTTTTAACCTATCGGATCCGGCAGCTTGGGCACACGAGCCGCGTATGGATCTCCCGCCACGTAGGTCTCCTGCGTGACGTCCGCGACCCGGCGGCTCAGTAGGATCAGCGCTATGAGATTGGGAAACGCCATTGCGGCGTTACAGATGTCTCCCACGTTGGTGATGATGGAGGAATAGCGTCCCGTGAGCAGCGCTCCCGCGAACAGGAGCACCACGAAGAGGACCCGGTACGGTTTGACGACTTTCAGGCCGAAGAGGTACTCGCAGCAGATCTGGCCGTAGTAGCTCCATCCGATCAGCGTGGTGAACCCGAAGATCAGGGAAGCGAAGGCGACGACCAGGCCGCCCCACCCTCCGGTCCAGTCGGGCATGCCCACGGCGAACGCGTGGACCGTGAGGTCGGCTCCCCGGAGACCGTCCTCCACCAGGAAGGAGGCGCTGCGGTACGCGCCGGAGACGGTGATGGCCAGTGCCGTCAACGTGCAGACGATGATGGTGTCGATGAAGGTGCCCATCATGGCGATGCCGCCCTGGACGACGGGATATCGAGTCCGGGCGGCTCCATGGGCGATGGCCGCGCTTCCCAGGCCCGACTCGTTGGAGAGGACGCCGCGGGCCACTCCGAACCGCATGGCCTGTTGAACTCCGATGCCCACGCCTCCCCCAAAGACCGCCTCGGGACTGAAGGCGGACACCACGATCAGCCGGAAGGCGTCCGGAACCAGCGAGATGTTGCTGATGATCACCAGCAACGCTCCGGAAAAATAGAAAATGATCATCACCGGGACCAGGCGCTCGGCCACGGCCCCGATGCGGCGGATGCCGCCAATGATCACCAGCCCCACCAGCAGGCTCATGACCAGGCCGGTCGCCCACTGAGGGGTTCCGAACTGCTCGCGGACCGCCATGGCCATGGACTGGGACTGGAACATGTTTCCGGTCCCCAGAAGCGCGGTCGCCGCGCCGCACACCGCAAAGATGCCCCCCAGGACGAAACCGAGCTGCCCCCGGACGCCGTCCCGGCAGTAGTACATGGGCCCGCCGGCCATGGTTCCGTCCCGCATGCGGCGGCGGAAGAGGATGGCCAAAACGGCCTCCGAGTACTTGGTGGCCATTCCGAAGACGGCGGTGACCCACATCCAGAAGGCGGCTCCCGGTCCGCCGGCCGCAATGGCCGTCGCAACACCGGCGATGTTTCCGTTGCCCACAGTGGCGGAGAGGGCGGTCATCAGGGCCTGAAACGGTGTGATGTCTCCCTGGGAACGCTTCTGGTCCCGGGTTTCCGCCCGAGGTCCTTTTAGAATCTGCCGAATCGAGCTGCCCAAATGACGAATCTGGACGAAGCGGGTCATTGCAGTCAGGAGCAGCCCGGTGCCGAAGAGGAGCACGATCATGGGGAGGCCCCAGATCCAGCCCGAGACCGTCGTCGTGTTCGTCAGCAGCCAATCCAAAACCTGCATGGGATTACTCCGGGGTCGAGCCGGCCGAGTGCGATGGGGATTCCTGTTCCTTTCGGATCGTCCGGCTGAGAATGTAGGTGGGCTTGCCCTGCGATTCGTGGTACGTCCGAATGATGAGCTCCGCCACCAGGCCGAAAAGAATGAACTGGATCCCGACGATGCAGAGGAACACCGAAAGCAGGAGGAGGGGGTTGCGGTGGACCTTCACATCCTGAAGAAATTTCTGGTAGAGGGCGAGCGCGCTGAGCAGCCACCCGAAGAGGATCGAGACCAGTCCCAATCCGCCGAAGAGATACATGGGCTTGGTGGAATAGGTGACCAGAAACTTGACGGTCATCAGGTCCAGAGGAACCTTGAGGGTCCGCAGGAGGCCGTACTTGGATCGTCCGTGCCGCCGGGGATGATGGCGGACCGGGATCTCGGTCACTTTGGCGCCGGTCCAGCTCGCGTAGACTGGAATGAACCGGTGCATTTCTCCATAGAGCCGGATATGTTGCAGAAACTTGCTCCGGTAGCCCTTGAGGGTGCATCCGTAGTCGCGGAGACGGACGCCGCTGATCCAACTGATGATTCGATTGGCGGCCCGGGAGGGGAGTTTCCGGGTCAGCCACGGGTCCTGCCGGTCCTTTCTCCAACAACTGACCACATCGTACCCCTCGTCGAGCTTGTCCAGGATCTGGGGAATGTCGGCGGGATCGTTCTGGAGATCGGCATCCATGGGAATGATGATCTCGCCCCGGGCATGGTCGAAACCGGCCGAGAGGGCTGCCGTCTGGCCGAAGTTCCTGGCGAACTGCAAGACCAGGACATGGTCGTCCTGCTCGGCGAGGTCCGCCAGGATCCGAGTCCCTCCGTCGTTGCTTCCGTCATCGATGAACAGGATCTCGTAGTCGACCCCGAGCCCTTGGAGTACCCCGGTCAGACCCTGGTACAGGTCCGCCAGGTTGGCTTTCTCGTTGTAGACGGGAACGATGATGGACAGTCTCGGTTGGGGCTCATCCACCCTGGTTGCTGACCAGGTAGACGGGGCGGGTCCAAGCCTCGGGACGGATGTCGAGTCGGCCACGTTTCCAACCTTCGACGAGCGTGGAGGCGGTAGTATACAGCTTGGGCCGGACTCCCTCAATTTTCAGGACCGGCCCCAGATCCCGCTTCAGCCGGGGGTAGTCCTCGGCGGCCATGATCAGGTAGACGGGGCCGGGGGCTCGCAGCACCTCCAGGGCCTGTTCCGGCGTGCCAAGCTCCAGAATGGTTGAATTCAGGTAGTAGGCGAGGCTTGGAGTCGACAATCGATAGTAACCGGCCGTCACAGGGGCTCCGGACGGACTTCCGGAAGGGATGATCTTCGACAGGTGACGGACCGGCCGGTACTCCTCCAGAGGTTGCAGGTAGACGAGGTAAGCCAGAGCGTAGAAGAGACTCAAGGTCCAGGCCGCCAGGCGGATCCGTGATCCCGCCACCGCCGGTCCGGCCGCGGCGAGGCAGAGAAGGGGAAGCCACCACCCGGCCACGTCCCGGAACAGGGAACAGGCGACAACGGCCAGGGATGCGGCCGCGGCGAACAGGACGCCGCAAACCAGCCACCGGCACCAGGCGGGCAACGACTCCCGGTCCAGATAGGCAGCCAGCCACAGGGAGGCCACCGGATAGACGGGGAGGATGTAGTACTCCTGCTTGTTGAGAGAAAGGGAGAAGAAGAGGAGAAACGATCCCATCCAGAGCGCGACGAGGATGGAGAGGCTGCGGTCGGGGAAGCGGCGAGCGGACCACCTGCCGGCCAGAGCGCCGAGCAGGAGGATCGACCAGGGGAAGTAATCAGCCAGGAAGACCAGGGGATAGTATTGGAGCCCCCGTTGCGGTCCGAAGTCCACGTGGGTGAAACGGCCCAGATTCTCCTTCCAGAGGAAGTCCGACACCGAGTCCCAGCCTTGGGTGAACCCCAGCAGCAGGTACCAGGAACTCGCGACCAGAAAAAACACTAGCAGCGAATGCACCCAGGGGGCCCGGCGCAACCGGTCGGACGGCACGGACCAAAAGGTGAAGGCGGCGAGGATGAGCGCCGGCAGGAAGATGACCGGTCCCTTGGCCAGCACTCCCAGACCCAGAAAAAGAGCCGCCAGGATCAGGCCTGAACCACGGCCCCGCTTCCACCAGTAGAGGAAGGCGGTCAGCGCCGCCAGGATACAGAACAGGAGCAGGATGTCGATGAGCAGCCGTCGAGCCAGGATCTGGAAGCGAAAGGTGGTGGTGAAAAGGACGGCGGCCAGCAAAGCCGCCCGTTCCGAGATCAGAATCCGTCCGGAAAGAAAAACCGCCCACACCGAGGCGTAGGCCAGGAGGGCCAGTATCAGCCGTTCCCAAAAGATGGAGACGCCAAAAACCGAATAGGGCGCGGCGACCAGCCAATAGCTGAGCGGGGGCTTGTTCACCCGCGGTTGGCCGTTGAAGCGGGGAACGATCCAGTCCCCGTGTTCCACCATTTCGCGAGGGGTCTGGACGTAGAAGGCTTCATTGGAGTCCCAGACGGAGGAGGTGTCGAGAGACACGAACAGCGGGAGCGCCAGCAATGCCATTCCGCAGAGCGTGGATCGCTTCAATTTGCTGTCCCCACGGAACCTGCCGGCGGCGCCTCGGTGGGACGATCCTGAAGTTTCGAGGCCGGAATCAGAAGAGAGTCCCCTGATGCTGTTCGAAGGGCTCGGAAACGTGAGGCTGCCGGGAATTGCCCGAGAGGTTGAGTTCCTTGCGTTCCAGCCGGGAAAGGATCTCCCGCGCGCGCCCGACTACGCTTCTGGGCAGCCCTGCCAAGCGGGCGACCTCGATTCCATAGCTCTTGTTGGCGACGCCCGGTAGAACCCGGTGGAACAGTAGAATCCGGTCCCCCGACTCCTTCACGGCAACCCGGTAGTTCTTGACGCCGCTGTAGATCGTTTCCAACTGGGTCAGTTCCTGGTAGTGGGTCGCGAAGAGGGTTCGGGCCCGTCGGTCCGGTTCGGTCAGGAGATATTCGGCGACGGCCCAGGCAATGGAGAGCCCGTCGAACGTTGCCGTGCCGCGTCCGACTTCGTCCAGCAGAATGAAGCTTCTTCGCGTCGCGCTGTTGAGGATGTTGGCCGTCTCGATCATCTCCACCATGAAGGTGGAGCGGCCGCGGGACAGATCGTCGCTGGCGCCGACTCGAGTGAAGATCTGATCCACCAGGCCGACGCGCGCCTGCTGGGCCGGCACGAACGATCCCATCTGGGCCATGATGACGATGAGGGCGTTCTGGCGAAGATAGGTGGACTTGCCCCCCATATTGGGACCGGTCAGGATGAGCATCTGATCGGATTCGTTGTTCGCCAGCAACGGGTTGGGCACGAATGGCTCCCCTGCGTCCTGAACCTCCAGCACGGCATGCCGTCCCTCGTGGATGTCCAGCTCGCAGGAGTCGTCGACCTGCGGCCTGCAGTAGCCATACTTCCTGGAGGCTTGGCCCAAGGAGAGCAACACGTCGAGTTCCGCCACGCGCCGGGCCGCCTGCTGAATCCGTGCGGCTTCAGCGGCGACCTCCCGGCGGAGCTGCAGGAAGAGGTCCCGTTCCAGCTCGAAGATCCGCTCTTCGGCTTGGAGGACTTTTTCCTCGTGGACCTTGAGTTCGGGAGTGATGAACCGCTCCGATCCCACCAGGGTCTGGCGGCGGACGTAATGGTCCGGAACCGAAGAGGCATGAGTCTTGGTGACCTCGATGAAGTAGCCGAAGATCTTGTTGTACCGGACCTTGAGACTCGGGATCCCCGTCTGCTCGCGTTCCTGGGATTCCAGCTTGGCCAGGAACGACTTGCCTGAGTGGGCAATCTCGCGAAGTTGGTCCAACTCGGAATGGAAGCCGGGAGCGATGATCCCTCCCTCCGTCAGGCTGACGGGGGGATTGCGGGCCAGCGAAGTCTCCAACGCCTCAGCCACGTCCGGCAGCGTGTCCTCGAGGGGTTCCAGCAACCGGCTGCCGTATTGCTCCAGCAAGGGAGCCAACCGGGGCAGGATCTGGATGGACGATTTGAACGCGGCCAGATCTCTCGGGTTGGCGGTGCCCAGAGTGACGCGGCTCAGCAGGCGCTCCAGATCCTGGATCGAATCCAGGAGCTTGCCCAAGCGCTCCATCTGGAGGAGAGACGACTGTAATTCGGCGACGGCGTCCTGTCGTCGGCGGATCTGCTCCAAGTCGAGGGAAGGCCGCAAGATCCGTTGGCGCAACAGGCGGGCGCCCATGGCGGTTCGGGTGAAATCGAGAGTCGAGAGGAGGGTCCAGCGCCGGCCCCCGTTCAGCTCGCGGACCAGTTCCAGGTTTCGGACGCTGGTCTCGTCGATCTTGAGGTAGTCTCGCGTCTCCAGGAGGCGCATCTCGGTGATGTGGTCCAGGGGAGCCTTCTGGGTCTGGCGGACGTAATGGAGCAGGGAACCACCGGCCGAAACGGCCGCGCCCTGTCCATTGATGCCGAAGCCCTCCAGGGTGGATACCTGAAAATGTTCCAGGAGCAGGCGACGGGCGTAGTCGGTATCGAAAGTCCAGTCTTCCTGAACGGTCCGGGAGATCTGCCTGTAATCGGCAGCCGACAATTCTTCGCCGATCCGCGAGCCATCCTTCTCGGCCAGGACCAGTTCCCGCGGGCCAAAGAGCGCCAACTCTTCCCGGGCCCGCTGCCAGGACTCCCGTCCGCTGAACTCGGTGATCCAGAATTCCCCCGTGGAGAGATCGAGAAAGGAGAGGCCGACCCGGTCATTGTGCTGCAGGAGGCTGCCCAGGTAGTTGTTCTCCCTGGAGTCGAGGACGCCCTCCTCGATCACGGTCCCGGGAGTGACGATGCGGACCACCTCGCGTCGGACGAGTCCCTTGACCAGGCGCGGATTCTCGACCTGCTCGCACAATGCCACCTTGTGGCCCTTTCGGATCAGCCGTCCCAGATAGTTATCGATGGCGTGGTGGGGCACGCCGCACATGGGAATGGGTTGACCCTTGGCGTTGCTGTTCCGGGAGGTGAGGGTGATCTCCAGGTCGCGGCTGGCGACGACGGCATCCTCGTAGAACATCTCGTAGAAATCGCCCAGGCGGAAAAAAAGCAGGATCCCCGGGTGCCGGAGCTTGATCTCATGGTACTGTTTCATCATCGGGGTGAGACGTTCCACGATCATTTACTTTAGCAGCAACGTGTGAAATAAACTCCGGGATTTTCGCCAGTTCCGGGAGTGTCTGCCATGTACATCCTGGCCCTCGATACGGCCACCAACAGCGGCGGGATCGCCTTGAGCCGCAACGCCGAAGTGATCGGCCAGGTCATGCTGAAGGCGCCGCTGCGGTATTCGGAAGAAGTGCTCCCGTGCCTGGATTTACTGCTGGACGGTCTCCGGGTGAACCGCAGCCAATTGGGGTGTTTTGCGGTGGCGGCGGGTCCGGGCTCATTCACCGGACTGCGAATCGGCGTGGCCACGGTCAAGGCGTTTGCCCAGAGTCTGGATCGGCCTGCCGTGGGGCTGTCCACCCTGGAAGCACTCGCTTTCCGGTTCCGCTGGTCGCGGAGCCGGATCGTTCCCATGATCGACGCGCGAAGGCAACAGATCTATGGAGCCTGTTATCGCACCGGTCCGGAAGCGGGCGTCCGCCTCGAGATTGAGGAACAGGTGGCGCCCCCCGCGGAGTTTCTGAGGCGGGTCCCCCCGGGAGACCACCTCTTCGTCGGCGACGGGGCGCAGCAGTACCGCACCACCATCCAGGCGCTGCATCCCGGGTCCCGGGTCGCCAGTTCGGACAACTGCATCCTGCCGGAGCTTTGCCTCCTGGCCCACCGGAGGCACATGATGGGCGAGACCGGTGGCGCACGGCGCTTGGAGGCCAACTATCTGCGCCCTTCGGATGCCAGGATTCCTCCCCGCGCCCCGCATCTCAGCCATCCATGAGCCGTTTTCGTGAACGCTGGACCATTGGCGCACTGTTTGGAGGGCTGTTGCTGGCCGCCGTCGACGCCCAGATGCTGATCCCCCTTCTGGGGCGCCTGGAAGCGGACTATGGGACTTCGGTGGAGGGGATGGGGCGGCTCTTCAGCGTCTATGCGCTGACGGCCGGCGGATTCAACCTGCTGGTGGGCCCCTTCACCGATCGTTGGGGGCGGCTTCCTTTTCTCCGGGCGGGTCTGGCGGTTTTCGCCCTGCTGTCTCTGGTCACCCACTTCTCCCAGGGATATCTGCAGCTCCTCTGGCTACGGGCCGGCACGGGAGCGGCATCGGGACTCATCTCGACCTGCACGGCCGGCCTGGTGGGAGACATCTTTCCCTACCGTCGCCGGGGCCGGGTCATGGGCATCGTCCTGAGCGCCTACTTCGTCGCCTTGATCGTAGGAGTTCCGGCCGGAACCTGGATCGCCGATCGCTGGCAGTGGAGGACCGTGTTCCTGGCTTCGTGCCTCCTGGCCGCGGCGGTCCTGGCCTCGCTTTGGGGGCCGCTGTCCGGCTTCCGCTCGGGCGCCCCGGCGGGTGGAAGGATTCGGTTTGCCTACCGCCGTTTTTTCTCGGCTCGTCCCCTGAGAAGCGCCCTGCTGGTCTCCTTTGCCGTCGCCGGGGGCACCATGGCGCTGATGGTCTATCTCTCCGGCTACCTCATCGGCCGGTTCGGCGTGACGCCGATCCAGATCTCCTGGTTGTTTGTGGTGGCGGGGATCGCCGCGGTCACGGGCAGCCTGATCTCGGGTTGGGTGGTGGATCGTTGGACCAAGCGAAAGGTGTTTCTGTTGTCCAACCTGGCCTTTATCCTCACCATTTCGGGCCTCATGACGATGCCCTGGGGAGCGGGTCTCATCGGCCTCTTCTTCGCCGTAAGCCTGTGCGTAAGTTTCCGTCAGACCGCTTTGCAGACCCTGCAGACGCAACTGGTGGGGATCGATGCGCGCGGTTCATACCTGGCTCTTCGAAACTGCTTCTCGCAAATGGGAATCGCGGTGGTGGTCCTGGTCTCGGGCTGGTGCTATTCCTGGTCCGGATACGGGGGCGTCGTTCTCCTGGTCGGGCTGCTCTCGGCGGCGGCCGGCATCCTCTTCTTCCTGAGTGTCCAGGAGCCTCGAGGATCTGCCCGATAGTATAATTGGGTCCATGAAGAGGACGGAATTCTGGAAGCTGGTTCTGGCCAGCAGTCTGCTTTCCACCGCGCTGGTGGTCTTCCTGATTCGGTGGCCGGTTCCCGAGCCGGCCCATGCCGGGTACACCAAACCCCGGACGCAGACGGTCGGCACCGTCCGAACCCAGGACGAAGACATCAACATCCGCATCTATGACGAGCTGGGACCGGGCGTGGTCAACGTGACCAGCACCACGCTGGAGCGGAACTTCTGGTTCGACGTCATCCCGCGGCGGGGGGTGGGCAGCGGTGTCGTCATCGACCGCAAGGGCCGCATCGTGACCAATTTCCATGTCGTTCAGGAGGCCAGCCGCATCGAAGTCACCCTCTACGACAAGAGCAGCTACGAGGCCAAGGTTCTGGGGACCGATCGATTCAACGATCTGGCGATCCTGGAGATCGATTGTCCGGCCGAAAAACTTCATCCCATCGAGCTGGGGAGCAGCGACAACCTGAAGGTCGGGCAGAAGGTTCTGGCCATCGGCAATCCCTTCGGATTCGAGCACACGTTGACGACGGGAATCATCTCTTCCCTGGGCCGGAGCCTGAGAACCGACTCGGGAGTCATCGAAAACGTCATCCAGAGCGACGCCGCCATCAATCCCGGAAACAGCGGGGGGCCGCTGTTGAACACTGAAGGGGAGCTCATCGGAATCAACACCGCCATCTACTCCAGATCCGGCGAGAGCGCCGGGATCGGTTTCGCCGTCCCGGTGAACATACTGCGTCGTATCGTTCCCGATCTGGTCTCCCTGGGATACGTTCGCCGTCCCTGGTTCGGAGTCCAGGGACGAGCGCTGACGCCGGGGTTGGCGAGCGCACTGAAGCTGCCGGTTCAGGAAGGGCTTCTGATCGAACGGGTGGAGCAGGGGAGTTCTTCGGATCTGGCCGGACTGAGGGGCGGCCGCCGGAGGGTCCTGCTGGGAAACTTCTTCCTCATCATCGGTGGTGACATTCTGGTCTCCCTGGACGGCCAGCCCGTTCGGAGCCACGATGACCTGGTCCGTTTGCTGGCCGACAAGCGGCCCGGAGACCGGATCGGCGCCAGCTTCCATCGAGGGGATCGACGAATCGAGACGGTCATCGAACTGGTCGGATACGAACGGTTCGGGGCACGCCGCATCTGAACGGACCCACCGTCCGCCGAAACCTGCCAAGCGGGTCGACTCTCCGAGGGGGCAGTGCGGTTGCAGGCCGGCACGCGTTTTTTTCGGGGTCGGTCGTTATAGTGAGAAGGAGGATTGAGGAAGGAGGTTGAGAATGGTCAACAAGGCAATCTTGGTGGGAAGACTGGGTCGGGACCCGGAGGTTCGACACACGGCGTCGGGTACTCCGGTAGCCAACTTCTCCCTGGCGACAGACGAGTCCTGGACCGATAAGAACGGGGAGAGGCAACGCCGGACCGAGTGGCACCAGATCGTCGTCTGGAGCAGGCTGGCGGAGATTTGCGAGCGGTATCTGCGTAAGGGACGCCTCGTCTTTATCGAGGGGCAAATCCAGACCCGGGAGTGGGAGGATCGGGACGGAAACCGACGGCGCACCACTGAAATAGTGGCTCGAAACATGCAGATGTTGGGTTCTCGGTCAGACGAGATGGGGATGGGGCAAGGAGCCCAGCGGCCTGCCTCCCGCGCTTCGCAGCCGTCTCAGCCGTCCCAGGAGGTGGAGATCACCGACGACGACATCCCGTTCTGACCCGTCGACGCGGAGTCATCTGCGGCTGGAACGCCGATTGGTCTGGGCGACATCCACGCCCATCCGCTCCAGTTCCTGTTGCGCGCGGACCGCTTCCTGAGAATCCGGAAAGATTTCGATCAGTTCCCTAAAGGTGTCGATGGCATCCGTATTTTTCTGCAGGTGCTGGTAGACCTGAGCCTTCTTGAAATAGGCCTCCGCTGTCTTGTCTCCCTTGGGATACAGGTTGATGACCTGGTCGAAGTTTTGGATGGCCTGTTCGTAGCGCTTCTGCTCCAGTGAACACCTGCCGCTGTAGTAGAGGGCGTTGTCGCTGTACTCGCTGTCCGGATGGCTGGCCAGGAGGTCCTGAAAACCGGCGATGGCCAAGTCGTAGTTTCCGATGATGTAGTCATTGTAGGCGGCAGCGTAGGCTTGATCGGGCTGGATCCTGCCCTCGGCGCTCGCCGGCGCCGTTCTCAGCGACTGCATTCTGAGTTGCTGCTCTTCCTGCTGTTTCTGCACGGACGCCAGCCGGTTGTTGGTGTCGTCCAGTTTTACGCTTAGATTCTGGACTTCCGATCGGATCGAAGTGACCAGGTTGAAGACATCCGTCTTCTGATCCTGCATGGTCCGGTGCAACTCATCGGTCGCCAGATTCATCTGTGCCACCTGATCATTCAACTGTTCCAGAAGGGACTTGAACACGGATCCGGTCTCGTCGTTGCTCTTCTGGAGCAAGCGAATCTGGTTCGAGAGCTGAAGAACATCGCTCTGCAGACGAATGATCTCCTCCTTGGTGCCGCCCATCGAGAAGGCGAATAATCCGAGCGATACTGGCGTGAGAACGGCTGCTGACAGTTTCATGGCCTGCTCCTAGGTTGAGTTCCTCCGGTAATGGCCGGACATCCCGTACAATCCACCGCCGGCATCCGTGGGACCGGGGCAAGCTGTCTCTCCTGTCCCACGACCGAGCGGAAAGTTCAACGCCTGCCCCTATCGTTTGACGGCGAAATGGGCGCGGCGGTTCTTGCTCCAACAGGTCTCGTCGTGACAGCTCTCGAAGGGACGCTCCTCGCCGAAGGAGAGGGCTTCCAACTGAGTCGGACTCACGCTGGCGTCCAGCAGGTAGTCGCGAGTCGCCTGGGACCGGCGATCTCCCAGAGCCAGGTTGTACTCTTCGCTGCCACGTTCGTCGCAGTGTCCCTCGACGATGACCGTCGCCGTCGGGAACCTTTTGATCCAGCGAGCGTTCTCCTCCAGGATCCGCTGCGACTTGGAGCTCAACAGGGCCTTGTCATAGTCGAAGAAGATGGGACGGACCCTCCCATCGTCGATGGCCCGCTGAAGTCCTTCTATATCCGTGACCGACAGTTTGTCAGCCCTCTTGGGCACCACCGTTACACGGGTGCTGTCACGGGCACTGCCGCCGCTGCCGCGGGCGATGGCCGTATACGTGGTGGACTCCGCTGGAGAGAGGACCAGGGAACCGGTTTCGGCGACGTTGCCAACACCTCCGTCGATAAGTACGGAAGTGGCATCCGTGCTCTTCCAACTCAACGTCGTTTGGCTGCCCCGCTCGATGGTGCCGGGCTCCGCCGTAATTTCAATGGTCGGCATGACGGCCGCCGGTTTGGTGGGGGCCGCCACCGCTGGAGCGTCGGCAGCCGCAACGGCCGGAGGGGGCTTTTTCTTGCAGCTTCCCACCGCCAGCAGAATTAACACACAGGGAACGAATCGCACTGTGACCAGAAAGCCTCTGTTCATTGGACCTCCTTGGAAGGAAAAATCACACTCAGGGACGGGTCAGGTAGCCTGACCAAGCTGGACTTTCGTTTATACCATAGGCCGTAATTTGCCTTCTACTCTTGCCGTCGGCATTCATGATGAACAGTTGTTTGGAACCGGTTCGAGTACTCTGGAAGACGATGTGCCTGCCGTCCGGGGACCAGTCGGGATGTTCGTTGCTTCCGGTTCCCGAGGTCAGCTGGAAAATCTTTCCGCTGGCCACTTCTACTATATAAACATCGTGTTTCCAACGTTTTGGGGCCTGCCAAGAGTAGATGATGTGTCTTCCGTCCGGGGCCCAACTGGGACTGTCGCAGTGGCCTCCTTCCGACACCAATTGCCGGAGGTCGGATCCGTCGGCATCCATGAGCCAGAGTTGGGGCCGTCCGGTCCGGTCCGAGATGAAGGCGATCTGCCGGGACGAGGGGCTCCAGGTCGGCGAAGTGTCGATAGCCGGATGGTTGGAGATGTTGTTCTTGCCGGATCCGTCAGCGTTCGACACATAGATGTCCGCATTGGAATGCCCGCGGCCGCGGGCGGAGTAGGCGATCTGCCGGCCATCGGGGGAGAACGCCGGTGACGACACATATGAAGTCGGTGTTGGAATGACGCTCCGGCCCCCTTGCAGGCTCTGGATCCAGAACTGCCAGCGGGCGCTTCCGGGCAGAATGGTCACGAAGGCCAGTTTTGAATTGTCTTCGGACCAGTCGGGAAACTTGTTGATTCCCTGGTTGGCGGTGACGGTTCGGACGTTGGAACCGTCATAGTCCATGGTGTAGATTTCCTTGCTCCCCGATTTCAGCGAGCTGTAGGTGATGTGCGTGCTGGCCACACCCTGGCTGGTGCCGGCCGACAACTGGTAGACGATCTGGTCCGCCAACTGGTGGGCAACCCTTCGAATCAGCGTCACGTCGGATACGGAATAGCGCTTTCCAAGCACCTGCTGGCGCGTTTTCACGTCGTAGAGGTAACCTTCGATCATGGCTCCGGCGGCATCCACGTGGAGGTTGCCGAAGGCCAGAAAGTCGACGTCCAGAGTCGGCGCCTGCCAGTGATCGAAACTCACGTCCTGCGGCGACCGCAGCGGCTTCAAGGGATAGAAGCTCTTGGACGGCATTTCGAAGAATGCCGAAAATTTGAGATCCGTCCAGAGAACGTCATTGAAGACCTTCGCGGCCGTCCGGGTCTGCGGAGTGACCGCTGTCCGGGCCACGAAGTCGGCCACCGCCAGGCGCGTGCTCTCTCGAGCCTTGGGGTAGATCTTGACGTCGGACGGCTGCGCCATTCCCGTCGGCGCGAGGAGCGTGAGGATGAGGACAGTGGCCAAAGACGAAATGGCTGGAGACATGATGCAATCCCTTGATTTCACCGTGGGGGATATTGGAAGTAGGTCACAAATCGCACTCTTCGGTTTCGCAACTCCGGTGGAAGAGCGGGCAATGGGCTGCTGGCGCGGATGGCGCGTTGAGCGGCCAGATCAACGGCTCGAACGCCGCTGGCCTGCTCCAATTTGATCCGATGGATCCGGCCGTTTCGCAGCACCTCGAAGCTGACGACCGTTTCCACGGGTCTTGCCAGCCCACCCAACGAAGCCCGGAGCCAGTTCTGTCCCACCCGCTGCTCGACCTGGCGAGCGTACCAGGAGTGCAATCCCTCCTGCCCGGTGCCGCTGCCGACGCGCACTCCCTGTCCACCGCCGAATCCACCCCCGGATCCCGACGGGGCTCCACCGGTGCCACCGCTGCCGGCGTCGGCTTTCCGGGGGACTTGGGCCTTGGCGTTGGATTGGGAGTCCTTGGAACCGGCGCGGGAGGGGACAGGAGCTTTTTTCTTGGGACGTGACCGGCGCTTGCGCGAAGTCTTCTGCTGAAACTCGATCTGGTCGGGCGCGGGCTTCGGGGTCACCTCCTGTTTCCGCTTGGTCTGGGGAGGAGGAGCCGCCTGGACTCTGGGGGTCACTGCCGGCTTGTACATGCCGGCGCCGCCGCCCAGATCGGCCGCCAGGCCGACCGAGACCAGGTTTCCTCCCTGGCCTCCGCCCGCGCCGGTGCTTCCGCTGACGATCTCCACAGGTGGGAAAAGGTCGGTCACGAAGGTGGCGCCCAGAAACAGAACGGCGTGCCCCACCGTCGAAAAGACGAAGGGACGCGAAAGGCGGTCGCTCTTGACGTGGGTGATCAGGATTCGGCTTTGCGGCATCGGTTTCCTGCGGCGGCCTACGGGGCCTTCTCCTTGAAAGGCCGGGTCACGACCTGGATATTCGTGTATCCCGAGAGCCGGATTGCGTCCATGACGGTGACGATCGTTTTCCAGCGGACGTCCTCGTCGGCCTGGAGGAACACGGGCAGGTTCCCGGACCCGATATCGGTCTTCAACCGGTCGCCCAACTCATTGAAATTCAAAGGTGAGGACCCATAGTACAGGGTTTCCTCGCGTCCGATGGTCACCACGGCGCGCTGCTCCGGATCGACGTTGGAAACAGTGCGCGTCCGGGGAAGATTGACTTCGATTCCGGTCTGGAGGATCGGCGCCGTCACCATGAAGATGATCAGGAGGACCAATACGACGTCCACCAACGGAGTGACGTTGATCTCGGACATGGAAGGCCGAGTCGGATTTATGCCGGAGAAGGCCACGCAGCCCTCCTGTTGCAAAGGCCGCTGTGCCGCCGGACGCAAGCTGACGGGTACCGTTCCGTCCGAAAACGCAACTGCCGGACGAATCGGCCGCCGCGGCTGCGGATCCGTTCCATCAGGCGAAACTCCGCTCGATCAGGTTCAGGAGCTCGGTGGTGAAATCGTCCATTTCGATTCCGATGACTTTCAGCCGGTTCAGAAAATGGTTGTAGGCAATCACCGCAGGAATTGCGGCGAACAGGCCTGCCGCCGTCGCGACCAAGGCCTCGCTGATCCCGGGAGCGACGGCCTGGATGGTGGTGCCCGAACCCTCTCCCAATCCCTGAAACGCGTTGATGATGCCGATGACCGTTCCGAAGAGGCCGATGAACGGGGTGACCGATCCCGTCGTCGCCAGCCAACTCAGGGAGCCTTCCAGCGTGGTCATCTCGGCTCCGGCCGCCTTGCGCAACGCTCTCTCCAACCCGCCTATGCTGCGTATGGCAACGTGCTGGTCCATGGGGTTGGTCCGGCTCACGTCTCCCTTGGCTTGAATCCAATGATCCAACTCCCGATAGCCGGCCTTGAATATTCCGGCCAGCGGCGAAAGCGGGTAGTCGTCACAGGCCCGGTGGATCTCGGAGAGACTCGAACTGCGCCGGAAGAACTCGGTGAACTCGTAAGACTGCTCTTCCACCCTCTTGTAGGCCCTGACCTTGGATACGATGATAGTCCAAGACAGAACGGAGAAGAAGAGCAGGACCAGAAGCACCAGGAGGGCCACAGGCCCGCTCTGGGCGATGAGAGACCAGAAGCTGCCGAAGGAACCCTGAGCAATCAGCCAACCACCTGCCATTATTCCCCCGCTGCTACGGTCAATCCCTTCGAGAACAACCCACCGAATTGTAGAACAGGCCTATGTCATATCCGGGCTCGCGCGTCTCCCGGAGCAGGCCCGGTTTCCCTATAATGATTCCTGTTTCCGGGCCAAGGGCGAAACCGGACCTCGCCTCCCCTCGACATGACATGCTCAAGTACCTTCGTATCAGCAACTTCGCGTTGATTGACCGGCTGGAGCTGGATTTCGCCCCGGGGCTCAATCTGATCACCGGCGAGACCGGATCCGGGAAATCCATCCTGGTGGATTCGGTGTCCCTACTGGCAGGAGAACGGGCCTCCCAGGAGATGATTCGAGAGGGCTTCGGCAAGGCCCGGGTCGAGGGCGTCTTCTCCCTGAAACCCGGGCATCCTGCATGGTCCCTTCTGGAGGAAACGGGCCTGGAGGCCGAAGACGGCGAAATAGTGATCCGGCGCGAGATTTCCCGGACCGGCGCCAATCGAATCTTCATCAACGGAAACCTTTCGACGCTGGGCGCCCTGGTTCGCCTGGGGAGCCTGATGGCGGACATCCACGGCCAGCACGATCAACAGAGCCTGTTGCGGCCGCGAACCCACCTTCGGCACCTGGACGGTTTTGGCGAAAACGGGGAACTGGTGGACCGGGTCCGGCAGGTCTACGTCGATCTGGAGGCGGTCCGCCGGCGTCTCGAACGGCTCCGGGAAGGCGCGAGCCGGCGGCGCGAGAGAATGGAGACGCTCCGTTTCCAGCGGTCGGAGCTGGAACAGCTTTC
Organism: Acidobacteriota bacterium; assembly: GCA_028874215.1. NCBI lineage: Bacteria > Pseudomonadati > Acidobacteriota > Acidobacteriota bacterium. The sequence goes on along the minus strand of JAPPLF010000007.1, from coordinate 36,164 downwards.
CCTGGAACCGGGGCTGGACCGTAGGCTGGAGCGGGAGCGGGATCTCCTGGCGACGGCGGAGAGCCGGCACCAGGCCGCATACGAGAGCTATCGGCTGCTTTACGATCAGGAGTCGAGCGTTCTCGCTCTTATGGATCAAGCCCACAAGCGGCTGCATGATCTCAGCCGTCTCGACCCGGATATGGAATCCGCGGCCGAGCGCAGTCTCGACCTCCGTTACCAAGTAGAGGAAGTGGGCCTGGAATTGCGGGACTACGCCGCGTCGATCCAGTGGGACGCGGCGCGCCTGGACGAAGTCGGAGAAAAACTCTCGGCCTTGGAGGGCATCAAGAGGAAGTATGGGCCGTCATTGGAGGAGGTTCTCGAACACCAGGCGGAAATCGAGGAAGAGTTGGCGTCGGCGGACTCCTCCCGGATGCGGGAGGAAGAGTTGATTCGGGAGGAGAGTGACCTTGAATCGCGGTATCTCTCGCTGTCCCGGAAGCTCTCACAGAAACGCCGGACAGACGCGCGAGAGTTTTGCCGGCGGGTGGAGGACGAGCTTTCCCAACTGGCCATGGGCGGTTGCGTATTCCGGGTCGGGATCGAAACCGACGAGTCGGTCCAGACGGGGCAGGGAACGGATGCCGCCGAATTCCTCATCAGTTCCAACCCGGGGGAGTCGCCCAGGCCTCTGGGGCGAACGGCGTCGGGAGGCGAGCTTTCGCGAATCACGCTGGCCCTGAAATCGGTGGTCGCGTTCGCGCCGTATCCCAAGACCCTGGTCTTCGATGAGGTGGACGCCGGCATCGGCGGCCGCGTGGCGTCCACCGTCGGCCTGAAATTAGCCCGCCTGGCCCGCCGCGACCAGGTGTTCTGCGTTTCCCATTGGCCTCAGTTGGCCTGCCACGCGACACGCCATCTGCACGTGGACAAGGGAGTTCGCGGGGGACGGACCGTGATTCGGGTCCAGGCCCTGGAAGGAGACGAGCGGGTTCGGGAACTGGCTCGGATGACGGCCGGCGATTCGCTGACGGAGACGACGCTCCGGCAGGCCCGGGAACTGCTTCGGCGAGCGACGTCCGGCTCCGGTTCCGGGTCCCGGGACGATCCTCAGGCGCCGGCCTCTCAGCCCTCCTGATCCCGTTTTGACCCCATGCAATTGTCTCGCCTTTTGAGCATCGGCTAGAATGAATTCCGTTGCGGCGGCCGAACGACCGGCTGCCGGGCGGGCCGGCGGAGTTTGAAGGATGCGTTCTGAGTGCTTTTTTATCGAGACCTTCGGATGCCAGATGAACGTGCATGACTCGGAGAAGATCTCCGGGCTCCTGGTTCATCGCGGGATGACTCCGGTCTCGACGCCCGAGGAAGCCGATCTTTTCCTGCTCAACACCTGCAGCGTCCGCGAAAAGGCGGCCCAGAAGGTCTACAGCCGTCTGGGACAGATGAAGGAGCGAAAGCGCAAGGAGGACAACTTCAGAATCGGGGTGGTGGGTTGCGTGGCCCAGCAAGAGGGCGAGCGAATGCTGAAGCGGGCTCCGTTTCTTGATCTGGTTGTAGGGACCCACCTCTACCACTCGCTGCCCGATCTCCTGGACGAGCTGGATTCCAAGGATTCGGATCATGACCCGTCCCGGCGGGTCCGCACCGAATTCCTGGCGGACTCGATTCCGGTCGAGATCGAACCGGTGCTGCGGTCAAGCCGATTCAGGGCCCAGATCACCATCATGGAGGGCTGCAACAAGCGCTGCACGTTCTGCATCGTGCCTTTTACGCGGGGCAAAGAGCGAAATCGGCCTGCCGAAACCATTTTGGCCGAAGTCCGGCGCGCAGCCGACCTGGGCTTCGTGGAGATCGTCCTGTTGGGGCAGACCGTCAACAGTTATCGGGACCCCCGGCGGCCCCGGTTCCGCTTCGCCGAACTCCTGGCCCAGGTGGCGCGCGTGGATGGAATCCGGCGAATCCGGTTCACCTCTCCGCATCCGCGCGAGTTCAACGACGACGCCATCGCGCTGATGGCGCAGGAACCCCGCATCTGTTCCCAGGTCCACCTGCCGGTCCAGAGCGGGTCCAATCCGATTTTGAAGCGAATGCGGAGGCAGTACACTCGCGAGAGATACCTGGAGATCGTCGACAAGTTCCGCCGCTGGAATCCCGATTACGCGTTTTCCACCGATGTGATCGTCGGGTTTCCGGGGGAGACGGAAGACGATTTTCAGCAGACCATGAGCCTCCTGGAAGCGGTCCGCTACGAGTCCATGTTCTCTTTCAAATACTCCCCCCGGCCCTATACGGATGCCGAACACTGGACGGATGACCAGACCGACCTGGAGAAGACCCGCCGACTGATGCAGTTGCAGCGCCGCCAGAAAGAGATCCAGCTCGAGCTCCACCGGGACCGGTATCTGGGCAGGGAATTCGAGGTTCTGGTTGAAGGCCCCGCTCGCGACGGCGTGAACATCTTCGGAAGGACCGCGACCAACAAGGTGGTCAATTTCCCGGGTCAGGATCCCCCCGGATCATTCGTCTGGGTCCACATCACCGGAATCGGAGCCAACAGTCTCCTGGGGACCAGAATCGGTCCCGAGACCAGCCACTAGGAGTCCACATGGAGCGAGAATTCAAGATTCGCGGACTGATGATGGATCCCATCACCAATTCTCCGATCATCATTCTCCAGGACGTAAAGAGGAACACGCTGCTTCCGATCTGGGTGGGGATTTTCGAGGCCAACGCTATCGCGCTCCAGGTGGAGCGGATCGACACGCCGCGTCCCATGACCCACGATCTGATCAAGAACATCCTCATGCACCTGGACGCCGAGATCTACAAGGTCGTCGTCACGGAGCTCAAGGACAACACCTTCTACGCATTGATTCATCTCAAGCTCAATGGGGAACCCATCGCCATCGACAGCCGTCCCAGCGACGCCATCGCCTTGGCCCTCCGCACCGACTCCCCCATCTTCGTCACGGAAGACGTCATCAACAACAGCCGCAACATCACTCTCGACAAGGAAAACCTGGATCCGGAAGAAGTGCGCAAGTGGCTGGAGAATCTGAACCCGGAAGAAATGGGCAAATACAAGATGTAGCGTCCACGAGTCGACCCCCTCGGGTTCAGACTCTTGTTGGGTAAAATTCCCTAAATACCTCTAAAATAAAGCGAATTACATCCTTTCCCGATCTCCGACCCGATTCGTATACCAACCCCAATAGTTTACATAATATTCATTATGCGACGTTCTGGAATTGGGAACGGAGGGGGTTGGCGCGGTGGTTTCCGGGGATGGTTCCGGGCAGGACGGGCCGCCTTCCCCGTCAGGCGGCGCCCGGAACGCCCGGGCCGGCGCGAGCTTGCGGGAGAGCCGATCCGGGAGATACGCTCTGGCGTGCAATCGAATCGTCGGCGCCTGGACGAGGGAGAGTTTCCGGTGGATATCAAGAGCTACGTCGCGGCCTACAAGAAAAACTCCCTGCGAGTGCTGGAAGGGGTTCCGGACGATCTGGTCGCGGACCTGGCGAGCCGATTGGAATCGGCCCGGAGGAACGGGCGTCAGATATTCGTCTGCGGGAACGGCGGCAGCGCGGCCTCTGCCTCTCATCTGGCCAACGACCTGGGAAAGGGGGCGTCCTATGGCCGGAGTCCGCGGTTCCGGGTCCTCTCTCTCACCGACAACATTCCCTGGATCTCGGCGGTGGCCAACGACTACGACTACGATCAGGTCTTCGTCGAGCAGCTCAGAAACTACGGCCGTAGCGGAGATCTGCTATTGGCCTTCAGCGGCAGCGGAAATTCCCCCAACGTGATCAACGCCGTCGGCTGGGCCAACCGCAACGGAATCGCCACCGTCGGCATTACGGGAAGATCCGGAGGGAAACTCTCCCAATGCGCGCGCCACGTCATCCGCGTCGATTCGTCCCACATGGGGCACATCGAGGAAGCTCATTTCCTGATTCTCCACCTGGTCTCCTACTTCTTCATGGAGACGCCGGAGGACCCGGGCCGGTAACCGCGGCGTCCTGAACGACGACAACCGGCTGTTCCCTGCCGGACCGGTGGTTCCCCGGAAAATCCGGGCGAGGATCTTTCGGGGGGGGCGCATGCCGTTGTACCATGAGCCCAAGCGGGTCTTTTACCACTTTTACCACGGACTGTTACGCGAACAATTCTAGAACCAGCATTAGGAGGAACCTCGCTTATGGATGCCAGAGAAGTGATTAATCTGATTCGAGATCAGCAGATTCAGGCCGTGGATCTGCGGTTCTGCGACCTTCCGGGACTGTGGCAGCATTTTACCATCAGCGCCGGCGATCTGGACGAGGACAGTTTCGTGGAAGGGTTCGGTTTCGACGGGTCGAGCATTCGGGGCTTTCAGCAGATTCAGGAAAGCGACATGATCCTGATCCCCGATCCGAGCACCTGCTTCGAGGACCCCTTCTCCAAGGTCAGGACCCTGATCCTGATCTGCAACATCGCCGATCCCATCACCCAGGAGCCATACAGCCGGGACCCCCGCTACATCACTCAGAAAGCCGAGAAATACCTGGTGTCGACCGGTATCGGCGACACCGCCTATTTCGGACCCGAGCCGGAGTTCTTCGTGCTGGACGATGTCCGGTTCGACCAGTCGTACAATCACGGCTACTACTACGTCGATTCGGTGGAGGGTTTCTGGAACAGCGGGCGGGAGGAAAACCCCAACCTGGGATACAAGCCTCGATACAAGGAAGGCTACTTTCCGGTTCCTCCCATGGACACGCTGCAGGACATGAGGACGGAGATGATGCTTGCCCTCCAGGATGCCGGCATCCAGGTGGAGGTCCACCATCACGAAGTGGCAACGGCTGGCCAATGCGAGATCGACATGCGCTTTGATTCCCTGGTAAACATGGGAGATAAGCTGCTGAAGTTCAAGTACATTATCAAGAACGTGGCGCGCCGTTACGACAAGACGGTCACCCTGATGCCCAAGCCCATATTCATGGACAACGGCTCCGGGATGCACGTCCATCAGAGCCTCTGGAAGAATGGCCGGAACGTCTTCTATGGCCCCGGGACCTATGCCGATCTGAGTCAGGAGGCCGTCTACTACATCGGCGGACTCCTCAAGCACGCCGCCGCCGTTCTGGCCTTCGGCGCTCCCACCACCAATTCCTACCGGCGGCTGGTCCCCGGCTACGAAGCGCCGGTCAATCTCATCTATTCGATGCGCAACCGCAGCGCCTGCGTCCGAATCCCCACCTACTCCAGCAGCGAGAAGGCCAAGCGGGTCGAGTTCCGTCCTCCCGATCCTTCGGCCAACGGCTACCTGGCATTCGCGGCCATGCTCATGGCCGGCCTGGACGGGATTCAGAACAAGATCATGCCGCCCGATCCCATGGACAAGGACCTCTACGACCTCCCTCCGGAGGAGATGGCCGACGTGGAGTCGGTTCCGGGGAGTCTGGATCAGGCCTTGGACGCCTTGGAGGGCGACCATGACTTTCTGCTCAAGGGAGACGTCTTCACTCCGGATGTGATCGAGACCTGGTTGAACTACAAGCGGGAGCGTGAAGTCGACGCCATGCGGCTGAGACCGCATCCCTACGAGTTCGCTCTCTACTTCGACATTTGATCTTCCCCGCCCTGCGGCTCTATAGGCGGCCTTCACGTGGACGGGGCGTTCGACAATCCGAACGCCCCGTCCATACCCGAATCGAGTTTCCCGGTCCACGGCGGGAGTCCATGGTGAGAGTCTCCCGTAGCGCCCGAACCGGCCGACTTTCTTGACCGCTTTTGCCGCGGGCTGCTGGATCGCCTGAAATGCGCGCCCGGGAATTGTTCCTGTCCTCCCGCTTGTCCGACGAGGAGGCCAGCCGGATTCTGGCCCGGTCCGGCTTTCGAAAGCCCTCCAGAGTGGCTCAGAGTCTTCGGGTGATACGCGGTCTGTGCCGCCATCGCCCCGAATTGCCCGAATTCGCCGAAAATCTGTTTCGGGAGGCGCTGCGGGCCGCGGATCCGGACGCCGTCATCCTCCACTTGGCAACGCTGATCGAATCGGCGTCCAGTCCCGGCGCATTTCTTGACCTGCTGAATCAACGGCCGCGTGCGCTGAGAACCTTGTCCGGGGTTTTGGGGGCCTCGGCCTACCTGGCCCAACTCCTGCTGCGGAGTCCCGAATACGTCGATTGGCTCCTGGAAGAGAACCGGCTCGCATCGATCCCAGGCAGAGAGGGCTTCCTTGCACAGGCCCGGTCGGCGGGTCCGCCGGAGAGTCCGGAGACGGCGCTCGAAAACCTGCGGCGGCTTCGCCGGCGGGAGACTCTCCGCATCGCGGCACAAGATATTCTGGGTTTCTGCACGCCGGACGAGACGGCCCGTCAAGTGTCCCATCTCGCCGACGCCGTGCTCCAGCGGACCTTCGACCTTCTGGCGCCGGCGGGGCTGGACTCGAAATCCGATTTTTCGGTTCTGGCCCTGGGGAAGCTGGGCGGAGAAGAGTTGAATTTCAGCTCCGACGTCGATCTCCTGTACGTCCGTGGCGACGGGACCGATTTTGGACGCACGGCCCGCTTCGCCCGTGATTTGACCCGGGCCTTGTCCGCCATTACGACGGAGGGCAGGCTCTACCGGGTCGACCTCCGGTTGCGGCCCATGGGCAGATCCGGGGAGATCGTGTATTCGCTGGACGCCTACCGCTCCTACTACCAGACCTGGGGGGACACACCCGACCGCTTGGCGCTGATCAAGTGCAGGCAGGTGGCGGGAAGCGCCGGCTTGGGCGCCCAACTGGTGGGAATCGTTCAGGAAGAATTCGTCTACAAACGATATCTGGATTTCGCCGCCATCGAGGAGGTGCGATGGCTCAAGCGGCGGGCGGAGCGGCAGACGGAGCAGGCGGGGAGCGAGAGTTGGGACGTCAAGTTGGGCCGGGGCGGGATTCGGGAAATCGAGTTCTTCGCCCAGGCCTTCCAACTTCTCTACGGCGGGTCCCGGCCCGAGATCAGAACCCCCAACACCTTGGACGCCCTGGACCGCTTGGTGGACGGCGGACTCATCTCCGCCGGCGACCATCGGAGGCTGCGCGGCAGCTACCTGTTTTTGCGTGACGTCGAGCACAAGCTGCAACTCGTCCATGACCTGCAGACCCACCGTCTTCCCCGGGATCCGGGCAAGTTGTTGCGCCTGGCCCGGCGCTTGGGATTCGGCGCCGTACCGGGCGGTCCGGCGGCCGAGCCCGAGACCGATGCGTTCCAGGAAGAGTTGGAGCGAAGGAAGGACCAGGTCCAGCGAATCTTCGAGTCGTTGTTCGGGCAGGATCCGACTCAGCGGGGTCTGGAACGGCTGGTGCTCAATCCGGATATGAGCCGCGAGGAGGCGTTGGAGATTCTCCGAGCCAACGGGATCCGCGACGGGGAAGTCCTGGAGGGCATCGCCGTTTTGGAGAAGGCCCCCTCTTTTCCTCATTCGCCCAGCCGGATGCGGAATCTGCTGGCCAACCTGGTGCCTCACCTGATCGACTACATGGGCCTGGCCTCGAAAGCCTCCCACCTGTTCACACGGCTGGACCGCTTCAGCGAGTCGCTCAATGCTCGCGCCGATCTGTATTCCGAACTCATTGAGAACCGGGTTTTCCGGAAGACCCTTCTGACCGTATTGGCGACCAGCGAGTTCTTGTCCGAGACCCTGATCCACAACCCGGAGTTGCTGGATTCGGTCTCCCGGATTCCACCGTTGGAGGACGATGCGCCCGGCATGCGGCAATCGCTGGAGCAACTGGCGAAAGGGGCCAAAAACCGGGGGGACGCGTTGCGGATCTTCAAGCGCCGGGAGGAGTTCAAGGTGGCGCTGCACGATCTGTTGGAACCGGGGACCGCCGGGACCAGGCTCCGCCTCAGCCACTTGGCCGATACCTGCCTCCGTCACGTCATCGGGGAGATTCTCGAGGACTTCCCCGCCCTCCGGGACGAGTCCTTCTGCCTCCTGGGTCTGGGAAAGCTGGGAGAGCAGCAGATGACGTATCACTCCGATCTGGATCTGTTGCTGGTTTATGGCCTCCGTCCGGACCAGGATCTGTCCAGCCTCTTCATACGCCTGGTCCGGAGACTGATTCGGGAGATGGAGGACTACACCGGTCAGGGGCGTGCCTACCTGGTGGATTTCCGGTTGCGCCCCGAAGGCCGCCACGGGGCATTGGCAATTCCCTTCCCGGCGCTTGAACGCTACTTCGCGACCCGGGCCGACCCCTGGGAACGAATGGCTTACGCCAGTCTTCGTCCGGTCTACAGCCAGGGAGACCCCTTGGACGCAAGGTCCCTGATCTGGCACGGCCGGCCGTTCACGCCGGATCAGGTGCGGGATCTGGACCACGTCCGCCGGCGCAAGGAGCGGGAGGTGGGAAAGGAAAAAGATGGAGTCGACTACGATTTCAAGGTCGGCCGCGGTGGGCTGATGGACGTCCAGTTCGTGGTAAAGTATCTGCAGCTGCAACACGGGATCGAGGGAAGAGGGACTCGGTTCGGCATCTCCAGGCTCGTCGAGGCGGGTCATCTCGGTGCTGACGAGGGACGGGTCCTGAGCCGGGGCGCGGGATTCCTCTTCCACCTTGAGGCTCTGCAGCGACTATTGGCTGAAAGTCCGGCGACCAGACTACCCTGCGATCCGGCCCGGTGTGCGGTCACCGCCAGGCTCATGGGTTTGGACTCGGGGGACTCGCTCTTGGAGCGTTATCGGTTCGAAACCACCGCGATCCGGCAAATCTACCGGAAGTTCTTTTCCAGCTAGCTCATGTCCTTACGTCAGTCACGAATCAAACGCCTGCTGGCCGCCAATCGCAGTGAAATTGCGATTCGCGTTTTTCGATCGGCACACGAATTGGGCATCCGGACGGTTGCTCTCTATTCGGAAGAAGATCGGTTTTCTCTGCACCGGTACAAGGCGGAAGAAGCCTACCTGATCGGCTCCGGGATGGATCCCATCCAGGCCTATCTCAACGTCGAGAACGTGATCGCGCTGGCCGTGGAGAAGCGAGTCGACGCGATACATCCCGGCTACGGATTCCTCTCCGAGAACCCGGTCTTCGCCCGGGCCTGTGCGGATGCCGGGATTCTGTTCGTCGGTCCCCGGCCCGAGATTCTGGAGCAGTTGGGCGACAAGACGGCGGCTCGAGCGCTGGCGGCCCGATTGGGGGTTCCCATACTACAGGGCAGCGACGAGCCCCTCTCGGATCTGGAGGAGGCCAGGAGCCTGGCTTCCGCCATGGGTTTTCCGGTGATTCTCAAGGCGGCACACGGCGGCGGCGGGCGCGGCATGCGTGTCGTGACCCGGGAGGCGGATCTGGAAGCGCAGTTTCAAGAGGCGCAGCGTGAATCGCTGTCCGCGTTCGGCCGTGAAGAAATCTTTCTGGAGCGATTCGTGTCCCGGGCCCGGCATTTGGAAGTGCAGATTCTGGGAGACCGGCATGGCAATCTCGTCCATCTCTACGAGCGGGATTGTTCCCTGCAGCGGCGTCATCAGAAGTTGGTGGAGATGGCCCCAGCCCTCAATCTGGCGCCGGACCTGAGACGGGAGATCTGCGACGCCGCGGTAGCTCTGGGCCGGGCCATCGGGTATGACAACGCGGGAACGGTTGAGTTCCTGCTGGACCAGGATACGGACCAGTTCTATTTCATCGAGATCAACCCCAGGATCCAGGTCGAGCACACGGTGACGGAAGAGGTGACCGGCGTCGACCTGGTGCACCATCAGATTCTGATCGCCGAGGGGCTTGCGCTGGGACATCCCGAGATCGGACTGGCCAGTCAATCCGATGTGCAGGTCCGGGGCCACGCCTGCCAGTGCCGGGTCACGACGGAGGATCCGGAGAACTCGTTCATCCCCGACTACGGACGCATTCTCCACTATCGGTCGGCGTCCGGGGCGGGAATCCGGCTGGATGCCGGGACCGCCTTTTCCGGGGCCACGGTGACCCCCTTCTACGATTCCCTCCTGGTGAAGGTCACCGCCTGGGGCCTTCGGTTCCCCGAAACGGTCCGCCGGATGGAGCGTTGCCTGCAGGAATTCCGAATCCGCGGCGTGAAGACGAACATTCCCTTTCTGATCAACCTGGTGGACCATCCCGAGTTTCGGAACGGCAATTGCACGACTCGTTTCATCGACGAGAATCCGGACCTCTTCCGTTTCCCGGCTCGCCGGGACCGGGCGACCCGCCTGCTTCGCTTTCTGGGAAATCAGGTGGTGAATGAAACTCCCGTGGTCAAGGAGTTTCACGGCAAGGTCAACCGCAGGCCGGCGCCGGTTCCCTGGCGCCCGACCGGTGGAGAGATTCCCGAGGGCCATCGTTTTCGGCTGGTCAGGGACGGGCCGCGGAAATTCGCCGAGTGGGTTCGAGGTCGTTCCGAGGTGCTCATTACGGACACCACCCTCCGGGATGCGCACCAGTCCCTCTTGGCCACTCGAATGAGAACCTATGACATGAGCCGGATCGCGGACGTCTACGCTCATTGTCACAGCGACTTCTTCTCACTCGAGCTCTGGGGCGGAGCCACGTTCGACACGGCCATGCGTTTCTTGCGGGAGTCCCCCTGGGATCGCCTGGACCGCCTGCGCCAGGCTATCCCCAACATTCCCTTTCAAATGTTGCTTCGAGCCTCGGCCGCCGTGGGCTACACGAGCTATCCCGACAACGTGGTCCGGGAGTTCGTGCGGCACGCCGCCGAGTCGGGCATCGACATCTTTCGCATCTTCGATTCACTCAACGATTCCCGCAACATGCAGGTCGCCATCGAAGCGGTGGTCCGGAGTGGAGGCGTGGCCGAGGCCGCCATCTGCTACACCGGCGACATCCTGGATCCGGATCGGAGCAAGTACTCCCTGGACTACTACCTGGAGTTGGCCCGGGAGTTGGAGCGCATGGGCGCCCATATGCTGGCCATCAAGGACATGGCCGGACTGTGCAAGCCCTACGCCGCCTACCGGTTGATTCGGGCGCTGAAAAACGAAGTGGGCATACCGATCCATTTTCATACCCACGATACGAGCGGCGGCCAGATGGGATCGCTCCTGAAGGCCGTGGAGGCGGGCGCCGACATCGTGGATGCCGCCATGGCTCCCCTGGCCGGGCTCACCTCTCAGCCCAGTCTCAACACGCTGGCGGAAATGTTGCGGTTTGCTCCCCGGGACCCCGGTCTCGACACTGCGAGCCTCGAGGAAACGGCTCATTACTGGGAGGTCGTGCGGCAATATTACTGCGCCTTCGAGTCGACGCTGCGGACGGGTACGGCGGATGTCTACAAGCATGAGATGCCGGGCGGGCAATACACCAACCTGTATCAGCAGGCGGCGGCCTTGGGCCTGGAGGAGAACTGGCCGGAGGTCTGGCGAACCTACGCCCGGGTGAACGAACTGTTCGGGGATATCGTCAAGGTCACCCCATCGTCCAAGGTTGTCGGCGATCTTGCCCTCTTCATGTTGACCAATGATCTCTCCCCCGAGGACTTGACCGACCCCTCCAAGAAGATCGATTTTCCCGAGTCGGTGATCGATTTCTTCCAGGGCCGGCTGGGGACGCCGAAAGGGGGTTTCCCCGTCCGGTTGAGAGATCGAATTCTGGGGGATCTGCGCCCCGTCCGGGGCCGGCCGGGCGAGTCGCTGCCTCCCGCCGACCTGGAAGCCGTGCAGGAGGACCTCGAGGGGCGGCTTCGCCGCAAGTTCAGTGAGCGGGACACGATTTCCTACATCCTGTACCCGCAGGTGTTTCAGGAGTTCATTCGTCACCAAACCCGGTACGGAGATGTTTCGGTGCTCCCTACACCCGTATTTTTTTACGGGATGGAGACGGAAACCGAGGTCTTGGTGGAGCTGGAGGCCGGCAAGACGCTGATTGTCAAGCTGATGGCCGTGGGGGAGCCGGACACCCGGGGAAACTGCACCGTCTTTTTCGAACTCAACGGCGTGCCGAGGGAGGTGCAGATTCCCAATCAGTCCGTGATTCCCCAGGTGTCGAAACGGGCCAAGGCAGACCCGGGCAATCCGCTTCACGTCGGCGCGCCCATGCCCGGAATGGTCATTTCCGTCTCGGTGGGAACCGGAGCGAAAGTCGCGCAGGGAGAAAAGCTGTTGACGCTTCAGGCCATGAAGATGGAGCTCACGCTCTACGCCGACCGGGAAGCCGAGATCGAGGACCTGCTGGTGGAGGCGGGAGATCGGGTGAATACCAAGGACCTGCTGCTGACCTATCTCCGCCAGCCGGCCGAAGCCGGTTGATGAAAGAGGTCCAAGCCGCCTGTAGGCCTCTGATCAGAAGGTTGAGCCCCTCACGCCGCCGTGGTGGGGAACCCGGTTCGGTGGGCCGGTGAGAGGCGGATCAGTCGTTCTCGCCGGTGCGGATGTTGTACTGGCTTTCCACGGGAAGCACGAAGACGCGGCCGTCGCCGATTTCGCCCGTGCGAGCCGTTTCCATGATGGTTTCGATGGTTTCTTCCACCAGATCGTCCGCCAGGACGATCTCCATTTTCATCTTGGGCAGGAGGGTGACACTGTATTCTTTGCCGCGGTAGATGGCCGTATGTCCTTTCTGGCGTCCGTGACCGCGAACTTCCGAGATCGTCATGCCTGAAACGTTCAGCTTGCCCAGCGCATCCTTGACCTCTTCCACCTTGCTGGGGCGTACGATCGCCATGATCAATTTCATCGACTCACCCTATCGCCTGAAGAATCTGAGCTTCCAGTTCCTGCTGTAGATCGGGCCCAAGTCTACACCCATCCCGCGACAAGTAAAAGACATCCACGGCTCTCTCACCCTCCGTATTGATCAGGACCAGATCGATGTTGCAGCGAAGGGACGAGATCCGCTCGGCGATGGTGTAGAGGAGGCCGACGGCGTCGGGAGCCACGAGTTCCATGATGGTGTAGCGCTGTGTGGGCTCATCCTCGAAGTAGACCGAGGGGCGAAACCGCGCCGGCGAAAAGTGCGGGTTCACCAACCTGCCGTTGCCCTTGAGATACGTCTCTACGGAACGTTCATCCCGAATCACCCGGCTGACCAAATCCTGAAACGTCTGTTTCTCACTGGGATTCAGGGCGAAACGCCGGCGGACGTCGGTGAAGTGGAACAGGTCCAGAGTCGTACCCGCCCGGTTGGACATGGCATAGCCGCGGAATATGTTCATGCCGAACGAGGCGAGGACGCCGGCGATCCGGGCAAACAGGTGGAAGCGATCGGGAGTCACCACACAGAGCTTGTAGCCGTCGAGATCACGGGTCAGCCGCAAGCGCACCGGCCGATCGGTTCTCAGACCTCTAGCCAGGCGATAATGCTCGTAAATTTCGGAATGCGGGGTGATCTTGACGTATCTGAGAGGAAGTCCCTCGAGGAACCTTCCGAAATCCCGGGCGTCGAGGTCGCCGGGCAGATCTCTGAAGAGGAGGTCCGGGGTTTCTTCTTCCACCGAGTCCACGCCAAATCCCAGAGTGAGTTTCCGGTACGCGGACACGTACAGTTGCCACAGGAGATCCTTGGTCCAATCCTTGAGCACTCCGGGCCCGACGGCCTTGATGTCCGCGTAGGTGAGAAGACAAAGGAGCCGGAGCCGATCGGGATCGCCGACGCGGTCGGCGAAGCGGTCGATCACCCTCGGGTCCTCCAGATCCCTCCGGAATATGACTCTGGTCATGGACAGATGTTGTTGGATCAGAAACGAGACGGCCTCGATGCATTCCGCGGGAAAGCACAGGCGCCGCAGCGCCGCGCCCGCCATTCGCGTGCTTCGGTCGGCGTGATGTCCTTCGCGGCTCTTACCCACGTCGTGCAGTAGAAGGGCCAGAGTCAACAGTTCCGGGTGGGTCGCCTCGTCGAGCAGGGCCGCGAACCGGGCATCCCCGCCGGAATTCCCTGCCCTCAATTCCTCAATATTGCGTATGGCCATGAGGCTGTGCTCGTCAACGGTGTACTGATGGTAGAAATCGCGCGTGACCTTGGCCTTGATGCCGCCGAACTCGGGAAAGAGAGCCTCGAGGACCCCCAGTTCGTACATTTCGGTCAGGGCCCGGTAGAGGCCGGGCCGGGGATGGAAGAGTTCCATGATCGATCCCGGTTGGGGATGGCGGCGCAAGCTGGCGGCCAACTCGGAACTGCCACGGGCAATCGACATGCGGGCCCCGTCGCTCAACGGTTTTGACCGGGTCATGGAGTCGCGAAAAACTTTGAGGATGATGGGGCCGGCCCGTTCCGAAGAGACTCCGTCCAGGTGGATCTGAGTCGACGGGTCCACCGGTCTCCTGGGGACCAGCCCGTAGCGGCAACACCCGTGGATGACCCGTGCATTGAGATAGTACTCCTGCATCATGGACTCGACGCCCATCCGATCGTCTTCGGATTCATATCCGGCCAGAGGAGCGATTTTTTCCTGAAGCCGATACGTCAGGCGGTTCAGATTTCGCCCGCGCACCAGGTGGACCAGCATGCGCATCCGCTTCATGAAACTGGACGCGGCATCGATGCGCTCTTGGCTGTACGGGACGAATTGTCCCTCCCCCCGGAGCTTCGACAGCCATCCGCCCGCCAGGACATCCCGGAGTCCGCCCGGGCCCTCCTTCAGGTCCGGTTCCAGATGGAAGATGGTGTTCTGGAAATTCTCATGGCGCTGACGGGTCAGGCAGTCGATTCCAAGACGAAGTTCCTCGGTCTCTCCTCGATGCCAAACGGGAAGAAAGTCGCGGAGAAGGAGATTTCCCAATGCCGCGCTTCCGGTTACGATGCGAGCATCCGACAGTGACAGGGCCAACTCCAGGTCCGGGCCCTGGGCCGTCATTTCCTCCAGCGACCAGACTTGATGCCCCAGGTCCAGGCGGAGGTCCCACAAGTCGTGGAGCAGGTGTTTGATGGCCTCCTCGGCGGCTTCCTGATCTTCCCCCCGGAACAACAGCAGCAGATCCACGTCCGAGTGGGGGAACATCTCGCGGCGGCCGTATCCGCCCAAGGCGAGGATGCAAAACAAACCGGATCGAAGGTGTCGCTGAGCGACTTGGGAGACCAGGGTGTCCATGGCCTGGGTCAGGTCCTCCAGCGCCGCCTCGGGACAGAGGTCCGACCGAAACGATTGCTCGACGAGGCGTCGCCGAGCCGAATAGGTTTCCCAGGCCTGCGCACGAGTCGTCGTGGCCATTTCCGGCCATTCTGCCATATTCGTTCCCGGGGACGCGCCCTGCGATGATGCCCTTTCGGTTCCCGCGGCAGGGCGTTCCAGGGACAGTGACGGATCGGTCGGGAGTCGCTCCTGCCTTGACTCCGGGGGCCAAAGTGCTTATACGGGACACGCTATGGTTCAGTTGCTTTCGTTACTGGTCGAAAACAGATCGGGTGTCCTGGCCCGGGTTGTGGGGCTGTTCAGCCAGCGGGGCTACAATATTGAGACTCTGAACGTCGCTCCGACCTCCGACCCCACCATCTCCCTCATCACCCTTTCCACGAAGACGGATGTGGCGGGCACGGAGCAGGTCATCAAGCAGTTGAACAAGCTCATCGATGTCATCAAGGTGATCCCATACAATCCGCAGGTCCATATGGCTCGCGAGATGGCGCTGATCCGGGTGCGTGTCACGGAATCCACCCGGTCGGAGATCCTGGAACTCTCCAAGGTGTTTCGGGCGCGCGTCGTCGACGCCAGTCCTCAGAGCTGTGTCTTCGAGGTCACGGGAAACCCGGAGAAGATCAACGGATTTCTCCAGAACATGCGGGTGTACGGTGTGCGCGACGTGCACCGTACCGGGTGCCTCTCACTCAGTCGCGGAAGCGCGGAAAAAAGACGGGGTTAGCAGTCCGTGGCGAAAGTCCCACGCAACGCCCCGGGGCTGCGCCCGCCGGACAAGGCGCTCTGAGCATACCGGGCGTATGCGACCGAGGACCAACGCGTTTCCTCCGGGAAGGCTCCTTCGAGGTCCGTTGCAGAAAGCGAATCGGGGTTTTTCGGGACAAACTCCCAGGCGCTCATAGAAGATACGTATAACAGCTTTATCGTAGTCTAAGACGCGGCCCTGACGGCCTGATTTTGCGGGGAACACCATAGCAAAGTGTCCCCTCGGTACCGGTCCGGGAACCGCCGTCGCTTCTCCGATGGACGTTGTCAACGGGCTCTGGTCGCCTGAGCCGCCCCACCGGCAAGTGGTGCCCGGTTCTGGTCCTCGAGGCGTCCGGTTGTTATTCTCCAACGTGCCTCAGACAGGGGCGCGCCCGGACCACACCATGCTGACTCGCATTGAGCTACCGAAGGCGCCCGTTTGATCCATTCTCTGCTGCGTCCCTTATCGGCTTCCTTTTTTGCTTGGTGGCTGCTTTTCGTCCTTTCACCGACGCAGACTGGCGGCCCCCCATCAGAGAACGTCCGCCGGTCGGCAGAGGACTCGATCACCCGCCAGACACAGGACCCGGCAGAGACGATCCTCTACTTTCCCGACTACGTGGACGGTGGGGGCTGGTCGCTGCAGCTGGTGCTGAGCAACGTCGACCCGGCCGCCGCCGCCGAGGTCCGGGTGGAAGTCTACGATCCCGAAGGACAGCCCGTCCTGGATCTGTTCGATTCCGAATTGACGTTGGAGGTCCCGGCGCTGGGCAGCCGGGTGTTGAGGAGCTCGGGCACGGGGGCGATTCGCCGCGGCTGGATCCAGGTCCGCGCCGGTACGGACTCGGTGAGTGGACTCTTGACCTACCGGCACGCCCGGTCGGGGATCGAAGTCGGCGTCCAGCCCGTCGATTTGGGCTCGCAGTTCGCGTTGTTCGTGGAGGAATCGCCGACAGTCGGCGCGGGCGTCGCCGTCTTCAAGCCGGAAGTCTCGCCTCGCCTCGAGCTTCGCATTCGCGACGAAGAGGGGAACGATCCCCTGGAGGGGGTCGTCTCCTGGGGTGATTTCCACCAGGCGGCACGCACGCTCCCGGAATGGTTCGCCGTGGAAGGAATCGATCCGGGATTTCTGAGGGACTTCCGCGGGCTGTTGTTCCTGGAGACCGGGGACGAATCCCCGTTCGCCCCGCTCGGGCTGCGGTTCGGGAAGAGGACCTCCTCACTCTCGGCGGTGCCGGCGATCCGGACCCAAAGCGACGAACCTCAAGAAACGAACCTGGTCTTCCCCGACTATGTGGACGGCGGGGGATGGTCGGTGCAACTGGTGCTGAGCAACGTCGACCCGGCCGCCGCGGCCGAGGCTCGGGTGGAAGTCTACGATCCCGAAGGACAACCGGTCCTGGATCTGTTCGATTCCGATTCGACGTTCAAGGTCCCGGCGCTGGGCAGTCGTGTCTTGAGAAGCGCCGGCTCAGGAACCATTCGGCGGGGTTGGATCCAAGTCGAGGCCGATGCGGCCACGATCAGTGGACTCCTGACCTACCGGCATGCCCAGTCGGGGGTCGAAGTCGGCGTCGAGCCGGCGCAGCTGGGGAAGCAGTTCGCTCTGTTCGTGGAGGAATCGGGAACCGTCGGAGCAGGACTGGCCCTCTTCAAACCAGATGCCGAATCCAGGATCGAGTTGCGGCTGCGCGACGAGGAGGGAGACGATCCATTGAACGGATTGTTCCTGCCCTGGAAAGACTTCCACCAGGGGGCGCGAACGCTCCCGGAGTGGTTCGACGTGCCCGGGGTGGAGGCAGGATTTCTGAGGGACTTCCGGGGTCTTCTGTTCCTGCGAACGGGGGACGAATCCGGGTTCGCCCCGCTGGGATTGCGATTCGGCAAGGGCACCTCGTCACTCTCGGCGGTGCCGGCGATCCGGATACCGGACGATGCCGGGATCGAGGGCGGCCAGGCTCCGCCACCGACGGTGAAATTGTCAGCATCGCCGACCTCGATCGAGCGGGGCCAGAGCACGATGTTGACGTGGTCGTCGACGAGCGCGGAGAGCGCGGAGATCACTCCGGACATCGGCCCGGTGTCCACTTCGGGCTCGCGGAAAGTGTCGCCGAACGTGACCACGACCTACCACATCATGGTTACGGGCGCGGACGGACAGACGGCCACGGCGTCGGTCACGGTTACGGTGTCCGTTTCCGAGCGGGCGGTGCTGATGGCGTTGTACCAATTCACCGGCGGACCCGATTGGTTTAAAAGCACGAACTGGGGAAGCAGCCGGCCACTCAGGTATTGGCGTGGGGTCATCGTCGATGACGACGGGCGCGTGACGGGGCTAAGTCTCGGGGGGAACGGCCTCACGGGGCCGATCCCGTCCGAAGAACTCGGAAACCTCTCCAACCTGGAATGGCTGAATCTCGAAAACAATGACTTGGCGGGGGCGATCCCACCGGAACTCGGGAATCTCTCCAATCTGGAATTTCTAATTCTCGGCAACAATCGGCTGACAGGCCGGATCCCACCGGAACTCGGAAACCTTTCCAAACTGGAAGGGCTACGCCTCAACAGTAACGAACTGACGGGTCCGATCCCGCCCGAACTCGGGAACCTTTCCAACCTGGAAGGGCTAAGCCTCAGCAGTAACGAACTGACGGGTTCGATCCCACCGGAACTCGGAAACCTTTCCAAACTGGAAGGGCTAAGCCTCAGCATCAACCATCTGACGGGCCCGATCCCATCCGAACTCGGGAACCTCTCCATCTTGCGCTTCCTAGGACTCACCGAAAATAACCTGACGGGTTCGATCCCGCCGGCACTCGGGCAGCTCTCCAACTTGGAAGGACTCTATCTCGAACGCAATTTGCTGCGGGGGCCGATCCCGCCCGAACTCGGGAACCTTTCCAACCTGAAAGGGCTGGGTCTCAGCGACAACGAACTGACGGGGCCGATCCCGCCCGAACTCGGAAACCTCACCAACCTGGAAAACCTATATCTCAACAACAACCATCTGACGGGTCCGTTACCGTCCTCCTTCCTGGATATGGACTCGGGGCAGCAATTCTGGCTCGATTCAAACTATGGTCTTTGTGTTCCTGGATCCACCAGTTTCGTACGGTGGTCGAAGCGGATTCCGGACTTCAAGGCGGGAGCATACTGCAACGATTCGGACAGAGCCATCTTGAATGCGCTGCACGAAGTCACTGGCGGTTCGGATTGGACAAGCTCGTCCGGCTGGCGGGGGGACGGTGCACTGGGTGAATGGTACGGGGTCAGTGTGGACTCTCTCGGTCGGGTCACGGAACTCGATCTGAGTCACAACGGACTCAGGGGCCAAGTCCCGGGCAGTCTCGCTCTACTGTCCCAGATGGCAAAGTTGAAAATTGACGGCAACTCTATTTCCGGACGCTTGCCGATGTCACTGTCTTATCTCCGTTCCCTTCGCGAATTCCACTACGCTGATACGAAACTGTGCGTGCCGACCGCGGCATCGTTCCGCGATTGGCTGAACACCATTTCGTCGCACGAAGGAACCGGCGTGAAGTGCGCGCCGCTGACGGATCGCGACATCCTCGTCGCGCTCTACGACGCGACGCAGGGAGCGAACTGGTACCAGAGCGAGAACTGGCTGACCAAGGCGCGTCTGAAAGAATGGCATGGGGTCAGTATCGATGGCAACGGGCGCGTTATCCGGATGGAACTTCAATCGAACCATCTAGAAGGTGTGATCCCACCGGAACTCGGCTTCCTCTCCCACCTGGAGCAACTGGATCTTGCTTTTAACGATTTGTCAGGTCCGATCCCGCCGGCACTCGGGAATCTGTCCCGGTTGACGGAACTGGATCTTTTGGGGAACCGATTGACGGGTCCGATCCCGGAAGTACTCGGGAGGCTCTCCCGCCTGGAGGTGCTGGATCTTTTGGGGAACCGATTGACGGGTCCGATCCCGTCGGCACTCGGGAGGCTCTCCCGGCTGGGGGGACTGGATCTTGCTGGGAACCAACTGACCGGGACGATTCCGCCGGCGCTGGGGAATATCTCCTCAATGTACTGGTTGAATCTTTCGGGGAACCGATTGACGGGTCCGATCCCGTCGGCACTCGGGAATCTCTCGAAACTGGGGGGACTGGATCTTGCTGGGAACCAACTGTCAGGTCCCATCCCGTCGGCACTGGGCAGACTGGAACAACTGAAGATCATGTCCCTGACGAAAAACGTAGGCTTGGCTGGACCATTGCCCGCCCAGTTGACAAACCTCCGTCGCCTTGAAGAGCTTCTGGCCGGCGGGACAGGTCTCTGTGCCCCCGCCACCGCCAGCGTCCAGAGGTGGTTGGAGCCGGTTTGGAAACGCCGGATCGCCATTTGCTTACGCGACGGCCCGGTGGCAGCGTACCTGACCCAAGCAGTGCAATCGCGCGAGTTTCCGGTGCCGCTTGTTGCCGGGGAGGACGCGTTGCTTCGTGTGTTCATGACGGCGGAGCGTTCTACGGGGAAACAGATCCCACCCGTTCGGGGCAGATTCTACGTGCGGGGACGGGAGCGGCACGTATTGGACATCCCGGGGAAGTCTGCCCGGATCCCAACCGAATTGAATGAGGGCTCGCTCTCGGCCTCGGCCAATGCCGAAGTTCCAGGGGAGATCGTGCAGCCGGGCTTGGAGATGGTCATCGAGATCGACCCCGAAAAGACGCTGGGACCAGCGACGGGACTGCCGACGCGGATTCCGGAAGCCGGGCGGCAGGCGGTAGAGGTCCGGGCACTGCCCACGTTCGATCTCACGTTGGTTCCGTTCCTCTGGAGCCCGGCCCCGGACAAGTCGATTCTCGGCCTGGTTGAAGCCATGGCCGAGGACGCCGAAGGCCATGAACTGCTCTGGCATACGCGAACGCTTCTTCCGATCGAAGACCTGGAGGTGACCGCCCACGAACCGGTGCTGAGTTCCAAAAACGATAAATATGCATTGCTGAGTGAAACCGTAGCGATCCATGCCATGGAGGGTGCCAGTGGCCACTACATGGGGATGATGTCAGGAGGAGTCCCGCGCGGCGGGGTAGCATCGGCTGGCAAAAAGGTAAGTTATTCGGATCCCAGCGGGCATATTATGGCGCACGAATTAGGGCACAATCTAAGTCTTGGACACGCGCCCTGCGGCAATCCTTTTTTTCCGGACCCGGCGTTCCCAGAGCCCGACGGCTCCATCGGCGCATGGGGATATGATTTCCGTGAGGGAGGACAACTGGTGCCACCATCTCGGCCCGATCTGATGAGCTATTGCCCCCCCAGTGGATCAGCGACTACCATTTCGCCAACGCGCTCCGGTATCGCTTGCACACGGCCGCCATGGGGGGACAATCGTCCCTCGTCGCCGCACCGGCGACGTCCCTCCTACTATGGGGCGGCGTGGATGGCGGAGAGGTTCCGTTCCTCGAACCCGCGTTCGTGGTCCGGGCCCCAGCGTCACTTCCGCGATCCAATGGTGAGTATGAGATCGTCGGACAAAGTGCAGCCGGAAACGAGTTGTTCTCGTTCAGCTTCGAGATGCCGCAAGTGGCCGATGGAGACGGGAGTTCCTCCTTCGCCTTCGTCCTGCCCGCGCAGCCCGATTGGGCCGATCAGTTGGACAGCATCACTCTGACCGGACCTGGTGGCTCGACCACGCTGGATCAGGACACGGACCAGCCAGTCACCATCCTGCGCAATCCAAGGAACGGGCAGATTCGTGCCATCCTCCGCGGCGCGGAGGCCGCTCCCCAAAGAGTGGACGCCACACTGTCGACGCTGTCACTGGGCCCGGGATTGGAGCGATTGACCAGCCGCGGGATCCCCGATCCGGAAGCCTGGACGCAATAGAAGAAAGCGGAGCAGCCATCCAAAAAATGATCTCCATAGACTGACGTCCGTCAACTGAATTTAACGGAGGTAGCCTGCCTGCCACGCGTGATTCGGAACCCGAAACGTCGTGGCCGATCCACCCCCGGGACCGGATCGCGGTTACGACGTCGACCGCAGCGTTCAGTACCAGTCGAGAATCCTGACCTCGACGTCTTCGGCCGTCACCATACGCTCGAACACCTTCACGTCCGATCCCCTGTGGTGATAGGGGTAGACGGCCTTGGGCCGGAAGCTGTTGACGCATTCGGCGGCTTCTTCGGGAGTCATGGTGTAAGGAAGGTTCATGCAGACGAACGCCAGATCGATGTCCTTCAACGCCTTCATTTCGGGAATGCACTCGGTATCTCCGGAGACGTAGACTCGCTCTTTCCCGAACGTGAGGATGTATCCGTTTCCCCTGCCCCGGGTGTGGTAGAGCTTTCCCGCCTCCGGACCCCGTTTCAGGTTGTACATGGCGACCCCCTCCACCTGGATCCCGAGGGGACGGATGGTTTCGCCATTGCTCACCACCATGGCCTCCGGTACCGACTTCTGCACCGCCGCCGGGGCGACGATGACGGTCTCGTCCTTCCGGATTCGGGAGACCTGCTCGGGATCCAAATGGTCGCCGTGGATATCGGTGATCAGAATGAGGTCCGCCGGGGGTTGTCCGGTGTAATCTCCCCGGCTCCAGGGGTCGATGTAGACCACTTTATCCTGCCATTTCAGGATGAGGGATCCATGGTGGATCGGAACCACCTCCACTCCGCCAGCCAGCCAGGTCAGGTTGAAGATGCCGATCACAAACCACTGAGTGAGACTACGCATCAGTCGCTCCTTCCGGTTTCTCCGGCTCCCGTGCACACTGGATTCGGCACGGTGCGGGTCATGCCTCCCGTTTCACCGCAATTGCTAACGGCCCACCGCGTCCCGGAGTCTCTTGGCCATCTCCTGGACGTGGTAGAGATGCACCAGCATGGTCTTTCTGTCCCGAAGGTCTTCGAAGCTCACGGTGTTCGTCGGTTTGTAGAAGAAATCTTCGATGCGCCGTTCCGCCAGCATCAGCTCCCTGTTCAGGTACAGCACCTCCGGGCGATAGCCGTCCCGTCCGCCCCAAGAGCGGACCCGGGGCCGTTTCGAGTCTTTCCGGGCCAGTCCGAGCAGGATGCTCCCGATGAGGTTCTTGAGACCTCTTGCATCGCGGGAGAGATCCCCCAGCGCTTTCCTCCATTTTTTCCGGAATTCGGGCGTCATCTGAAGGCTGTTGTCGATCATGGCGTTCGCCCGAATCTCCTGGACCTCCTCGCAGTGCACCTTGAGCATGACCAGCGCGGAGCGGATACGCGTCAGGTAGTAGCCGATCTGGCGGTCCACGTATTGTGTGACGAAAGGATCGTTGGTTCTGGGTCCGACGGAGGTCACGCTCTTGTAGTACTGGGATCGGAAATGGGATCTCAGTATCTGGTTCTGGTAGGCGGGAATGGACTTGGAGTCCTTAAGGATGTCTTCCGCCGTGGCCGTCACAGGGACGTGCAGAAAATAACCAAGGCCAGCAAGAAGCGATAGGCGACAAACGGCAGCAGCGTACGCCGCTCGAGAAAGCGAAGAAAAAACCGGATACATAGGATGCCGCTAACGAAGGACGATGATACACCAAGGAGTAACGTGGAGTCAGCCAGACCGGCAGCCGCGGCCGCGCTTCGGGCGGAGAGCAGTTCGTAGGCGGCAGCCGCCCCTGCCAGCGCCATGACGGGGGCGGAAAGGAGGAAGGCGAACCGGGCGGCGTCCGATCGATTCAGGCCCAGAGCGAGACCTGCGGTCAGGGTGACGCCCGCCCGGCTCACCCCCGGAATGAGAGCCACAGCCTGGGCCAATCCGATCAGAATGCCGTCTTTCCGGGTCAGGCTCCGGAGGGACCGGCTCTTGGCGCCGCGGCGGTCCGCCCACCAGAGGACAAGGCCGAACAAGGCCAGGCAGAATGCGGTCACCGCGGGCGTCCGGAGATGCTCCTCGATGACGCCTTTCAACAGTCCACCCGCCACGACCGCGGGAATGGTCCCCAGGAGGATGGCGTCCATCAGGAAGGAGTTCCGGTTCCGGGCCCGGCCCGTCAACCGTTTGAACGCCAGTACGGAAAACTGTTTCCACTCGTGCCGGAAATAGACCAGTACCGCCAGGAGTGTACCGACATGGACCATGATGTCGAAGATCAGTCCCAGGGGCTGCCAGCCCAGAAGCCAGGGGACCAGTATCAGGTGACCCGAGCTGCTCACCGGCAGGAACTCCGTCAGTCCCTGCAAGATGCCCAGGAGGATCCCCTGAAGTGTCTGCTCGCCGATCATTTCGGAGATGGTCCCGCCTGTCCGGACTCGAGTCAAGGGGAATCAGGCAGTGACGGACCGGGGTCTTCGGGGTCAGAACCGCGTGCTATACTCCGCTCCCGTCACTGGGCAAAGGGCCGATCCCGCACCCGCGAGGGCCGATTCCCGCTCCGAGCCAAGAGGTACCGTTGAGCAGCCGGGAAGTCATCGTCATTCTCGACTTCGGGTCGCAATATACGCAGTTGATCGCCCGCCGGATTCGTGAGGCCCAAGTCTTCTCGGAGGTGGTTCCGTACCACACGCCGTTTCAGGAAATCGAGAGCCGCCGGCCCACCGGAATCATCCTCTCCGGAGGGCCCCGGTCCGTATTCGAGGAGGGTGCTCCGCATCCTGATCCTCAAATCTACTCCTGTGGCGTCCCGCTGCTCGGAATCTGCTACGGAATGCAGCTCCTGGCCCACCGGTTCGGCGGTCAGGTTCACCCCTCCCGCCGTGAATACGGAAAGGCCCAACTGGAACGGTCCCGTTCCTCGCCTCTGCTGGAGGGCCTTCCCCGGACGATGCAGGTCTGGATGAGTCACGGCGACCGGATCGAGGCGGTGCCTTCCGGGTTTCGGCGGGTGGCGTCCACGCACAGCGCTCTCGCCGTCATGGAAAGCCGGGAGCGGAGGATCTTTGGCGTCCAGTTTCACCCCGAGGTGGTTCACACGCCGCTGGGGCGGGAAGTATTTTCCAACTTTGTGGAGCTCTGCGGCTGCAAGCGTGATTGGACCGCGACCTCTTTCATCGAGAGCACCGTCGAACAGATCCGGGACCGGGTGGGATCGGGACGAGCCGTTTGCGGGTTGTCCGGTGGGGTCGACTCGACCGTAGCGGCCATCCTGGTCCACAAGAGCATCCGTCGACGTCTCACTTGTGTCTTTGTGGACAATGGCTTGTTGCGGGCAGGAGAGTTCCGGCAGGTGCTCGCTACGGTGCGGGACGAATTGCAATTGAACGTGGTGGGGGTGGAAGCGAGGTCCCGGTTCCTGGATCTTCTGGCGGGTGTGGAGGAGCCGGAGAGGAAACGGAAGATCATCGGGGAAACCTTCATTCGAGTCTTTGAAGAGGAATGCCGCAAGCTCGGGGATGTGCGCTTCCTGGTCCAGGGGACGCTCTATCCCGACGTCATCGAATCGGTCTCCGTCAAGGGTCCGTCGGCCGTGATCAAGAGTCATCACAACGTCGGGGGACTGCCGGAGGAGATGGATCTGGAGTTGGTGGAGCCGCTGCGGGATCTGTTCAAGGACGAGGTTCGCCAGGTCGGCCGGGAGTTGGGCCTGCCCCGGGAGATCCTGTGGAGACAACCCTTTCCGGGTCCCGGCCTGTCCGTCCGCATCCTGGGCCCGGTGACCGACGAGAGGTTGGCGCTGCTGCGCCAAGCGGATCGAATCGTGGATGAGGAGATTCGCCGGGCGCGTCTCTACGAGAAGATCTGGCAGTCTTTCGCCGTCCTGTTGCCGGTCAAGAGCGTCGGCGTCATGGGAGACGGGAGAACCTACGAGCACGTGGTTGCGATTCGAGCCGTCGACAGCGTCGACGGAATGACCGCGGATTGGGTCTCCCTGCCCCGGGAGGTTCTCGCCCGGATCTCCGTCCGCATCGTCAACGAAGTCAGGGGTGTCAACCGGGTGGTCTACGACGTGACCTCGAAACCGCCGGGCACCATCGAATGGGAATGATCAGACCCGCCTTTGCAAACCCGACGGGACATCTACCCTTCCGTCCAACGGTCCCGCCACCGCACAGGAATTAAACACAGGAATTAAACGAAATGGGCCAAGCCGAATTTGTCCATCTTCACGTTCACAGCCACTTCAGCCTGCTTGACGGCGCCAACAAGATCGACGCCCTCTTCCGGAGAGCGTCCGAATTGAAGATGCCGGCCATCGCCTTGACGGATCACGGCAACCTGTTCGGAGCCATCCAATTCCACGACGCGGGAGTCGATGCCGGGGTCAAACCCATTATCGGCTGCGAGGTGTATGTGGCCCGCGAAGGACGAACGGTCAAATCGGGCCGGTCGGATGGGAGCAACCACCTGGTTCTCCTGGCACGAAATCAAAAGGGCTATCGGAACCTGGTCAAACTCGTCTCACTGGGTTATCTGGAGGGATTCTACTATCGGCCGCGCATCGACCGTGAACTGCTGGAGCAGCACAGCGAAGGATTGATTGGGCTGTCGGCCTGTCTCAAGGGGAGCGTGGCCTGGAATCTGCACCAGGATCGCTACCAGGAGGCGCGCAAAGAGGCGGGCGAGCTCTCCGAGATCTTCGGCAAGGACCATTTTTACCTGGAAATGCAGGACCACGGCATTGAGGCGCAGAAGTCGGTCAATTCCGGAATCCTGAGTTTGGCCAAGGAGTTGGATCTCCCGCTGGTGGCGACCAACGATTGCCACTACCTCTCCCAGGACGACTCGTTTCCCCATGATGTTCTGCTATGCATCCAGACCGGAAAGACGGTCCAGGACACCAACCGGCTGAGCTACCGGACCGATCAATTTTTCTTGAAGACCCCGGAGCAGATGGCCCAACTCTTCGGCCACGTCCCCGGCGCGCTTTCCAATACCCTTGCTGTCGCCGAGCAGTGTGAATTCCGTTTGCAAGATGGTGGATCGGTGTTTCCGGAGTTCGAAGTTCCGGCGGGAAATACGTTGGATTCCTACTTCGAGTCCGTGGTCAGGGAGGGTTTCTCCCGGCGGTTGGAGACCTTGAAAAAGCAGCCGGGCTCGGACGGGCCGGCCCATCCGGTCCAGGAGTATTCCCAGCGTCTGGATCAGGAAATCGCCATGATTCAGAAAATGAATTTTTCCGGATATTTCCTGATCGTCTGGGATTTCATGAGATACGCGCGGGAACAAGGGATCGCCGTGGGTCCCGGACGGGGGTCCGCTGCCGGCAGTCTGGTCTCCTATGCCATGCAGATCACCGATGTGGACCCGCTCCAGTATGGTCTGCTCTTTGAACGTTTCCTGAATCCGGAACGTGTCACTCCACCCGACATCGATATCGACTTCTGCATGCATCGCCGGAACCAGGTCATCGACTACGTGACCGGGAAGTATGGCCGTGACAACGTCAGTCAGATCATCACCTTCGGAACCATGGCTGCCCGGGGAGCGATTCGGGACGTTGGACGCGGCCTGAACATTCCCTACGGAGAGGTTGACCGCATCGCCCGCCTGGTCCCCTCGGGTCCTGATGTCACCTTGAAAAAGGCTCTGAAGACGGTCAAGGAGCTCCGGGACCTCACTGCCGGCGATGAGCGTTACCAGCAACTCATGACCGTGGCACAGCGCCTGGAGGGACTGGCCCGGCATGCCTCCACTCACGCCGCAGGCATCGTCATTGCCCCGAGACCGCTGATCGATCTCATCCCCCTGTACAAGTCCAGCAAGGATGAAATCACGACCCAATACACCATGAACGACCTTGAGCGGCTGGGGCTGCTCAAGATGGATTTCCTGGCGCTGACCACACTGACGCTCATCGAACAGACCTTGGAGCAGATTCGAGAGCAGTCGAACCCGAAGATCGATCTGGATCAAATCGATCTCCAGGATGAAGAAACTTTCCGGCTCTTCAGCGAAGGCCGAACCACCGGCATCTTCCAGTTTGAGTCGCGGGGGATGAGGGAAATCCTGAAACGGCTCCAGCCCAGCCGTTTCGAGGACCTCATCGCCATGAACGCCCTCTATCGCCCCGGACCCATCCAGGGGGGAATGATCGACGATTTCGTGGACCGCCGGCACGGCAAGGTCCGAATTCGGTATGAAGTGCCCGAACTGGAGGAGATCCTGCGGGAGACCTACGGGGTCATCGTCTATCAGGAACAGGTCATGCAGATTGCCAGTGTACTGGCTGGTTTCTCTTTGGGTGAAGCCGACCTGCTCCGCCGGGCCATGGGAAAAAAGAAGAAGAAGGTCATGCGGGGCCAGAAGAAGAAATTCCTGGCGGGTTGCCGGGAACGGGGCGTCGACCCGAAGAAGGCCCAGAAGATCTATGACCTGATCGAGCAGTTTGCCGGGTACGGTTTCAACAAGAGCCACTCGACCGCATATGCGATCCTGGCCTATCAGACCGCCTGGCTCAAGAGCCACTATCCGGTGCAGTTCATGGCGGCCCTGCTCACCAGCGAAATCTCCAACACCGACAAAATGGTCCAGTACCTGAACGAGTGCCGCGACGTGGGCATACGGATTCTGCCACCCAACATCAACAGTGGAACTCTCCATTTCTCAGCCCGCGGGGAGAGCATCGAGTTCGGTCTCGCCGCCATCCGCAACGTGGGCGAGGCAGCCATCCGGTCGATTCTCTCGTGTCGAGATGACGTGGAGTCCTTCACCAGTTTTTCCCACTTCCTGGAATATGTAGACCTGAGGACCCTCAACAAACGGGTCCTGGAGGCGTTGATCAAGTCCGGAGCATTCGATTGCCTGAGCCCGACTCGACGGGGATTGCTGGAGAACTTGGACCGCGCCATCGAGAGGGGGCAAAAGGCGCAGAAGGACCGGCTCAGCGGACAGTTGAATCTCTTCCAGTCGCCGACGGGAACGGAGGCGGCGCCAGCGCCCGGAAATGAATCCGGGCAAGAGTGGCCGGACGACCTGAAGTGGCGGCATGAGAAAGAGGCTCTGGGGCACTATGTGACCGGTCACCCACTCAAGGGATACCAGGCCGAGTTGGCTCGCTTCTCGGACATCCGGACGAATGAGGTTTCCGAGGAGACGGCAGGCCGGGAACTCTCGATCGGAGGCTTGATCAGCGAGGTCAAGCGTCTGACGACTCGAAAGGGAGACGCCATGGCGACCTTCGTTCTGGAGGACCTCGCAGGAAGCGTTGAAGTTCTGGTCTGGCCCAAGGGCTATCGGAAGTTCCAATCCCTTTTGGAGTCGGCTCCCCCTGTGTTGTTGCGCGGCCGCTGCGAAGCGGACGCCCGCGGCAAGGTGCGCATTCTTTGTTCCGACTTGGTCCCCTTGGACAGTCTCTGGAACGGAGCCGTCCAGTCCGCACGGATCACCATCCCATTGCCCTCCCTCGACAACGACAAGGTCAGTGGCCTCCACGACCTGGTGATCCGCCACCCTGGAAAGTGCCCCCTGAGGTTCGAGCTGGTCGAGCAGGAGGCGTACCGGATTCGACTGATCCCAGAGGAGGAGCTTGCTGTGAACCCGATTCCTTCCTTCGTCACCGCGGTGGAAGATCTTTTTGGGAAAAGCTCCGTCACCTTGTATACTCGGGCCTGACGTCCGATCCGAAAACAGGAGTCGAATTCTCGCAGCCGCACGACTCGTGCCGCCCGATCGGCTCACAAACAACTACCCACGTGACCTTCGAAGTGAGCTTATGACCATTGAGAAGGCACGAAAAGTCGTTTCACTCAGAGGTCCGATGGAAGAGCGTTCGCGATTCCAGGCTCAGGAACAGACTCGTCAGCCGGATGAGCACCGGACCAGTCCGGCGTCCCCTGGGAAAGCGTGGGACAGAGTGCAGATCTCCCGGCACCAGGATCGACCCTACACCCTCGATTGCTTCGACCGTCTGTTCGATTCGTTCCGGGAGATCCACGGCGACCGCAAGTTTGCTGACGACCGGGCGATCGTGGGCGGAATGGCCAGTTTCAAGGGCGCTCCCGTCATGGTCTTGGGCCACCAGAAGGGGCGTAATACCAAGGAGCGCCTGGAGCGCAATTACGGGATGCCGAAGCCTGAGGGATACCGCAAGGCGTTGCGTTTGATGAAGCTGGCCGAGAAGTTTGGGCGTCCCGTTCTCACTTTTATCGACACTCCTGGCGCCTATCCGGGGCTGGGAGCCGAGAAGCGGGGACAGGCGGAAGCGATCGCCTACAACCTGCGTTCCATGGCCGGACTTCGGGTCCCCGTCATCGCGACCGTTCTGGGAGAAGGTGGCAGCGGAGGCGCCTTGGCGGTGGGTCTGGCCGATCGGATCCTCATGCTGGAGAATTCCATCTACTCCGTCATTTCTCCGGAGAGCTGCTCCGCCATCTTGTGGAAGGACCAGAATCATGTTCGCGAGGCCGCCCAGAGCTTGAAGCTCACTGCTCCGGATCTGAAGCGGTTCGGAATCGTCGATGAAATCGTGGCGGAGCCTCCGGGAGGCGCCCACAACGATTGGGACCAGACGACGAGCGAACTGTCCCGGGCGCTTTCCCGCCACCTGGAAGAGGTTTCCGCTCTGGATCCCCAGGATCGCATCGATTCTCGTCATGAGAAGTTCCGGAAAATCGGAGAGTACGCGAGCCGGGTATGAGTTGACCCGGACTCTTCAGCGGTCTTCGCCAAGAACCGCCGCCGGTGCGGGGCCGGTCCTGATCTCCGGTACAGGATTCACGAGACGCCCATAATTCACGCTAATCCGAATGCGGGACCGCAGCCCGGGTGGAACAGCCCCCTCTCCGTCTCCCGGAGGAGACCCTTCCCTGACGTGAGCCCTGTCCGGCTTTCGAATCCAGGGGGTAGGGTATAATCGGGCCCCATCATGAACGTTCGCTCAGTTCGGGGAACCCACGACATTCTCCCCGGTAGCGTGGAGTTGTGGCAGGAGATCGAAGAAAAGACTCGCCTGCTGTTTCGGCGCTACGGCTACGGCGAGATCCGGACCCCGGTTTTGGAGGAAACCAATCTGTTCTGCCGCAGTCTCGGACAGGAGACGGACATCGTACAGAAGGAAATGTACACGATACCGGCGCGACGGGGCCGTGGCATCAGCCTCCGGCCCGAGGGGACCGCGCCCGTGGTTCGATCCTATTTGGAAAATCATCTGAATCGGGGGAGCAGTCTGACGAAGCTCTACTATGTCGGACCCATGTTTCGCAGGGAGAGACCTCAAAAAGGCCGCTATCGCCAGTTTCATCAGATCGGGGCCGAGGTTCTGGGTTCGGATCATCCGGGCATCGAAGCGGAAGTGATGGAGATGCTCCATGTCTTGCTGGACGACCTTGGAGTTCGGGGAGTCCGGCTATTGGTGAATTCCGTGGGCTGTTCGTCCTGCCGGCCGGCCTACGTTCGCGTCCTCCAAGAAAGGTTGCTGGCCGAATCGGATCTTTGTGCAGAATGTCAGACGCGGTCCCGGCGGAATCCCCTTCGCGTTCTCGACTGCAAGCGGCCGTCGTGTTCTCCCACCATCGAAAATCTGCCATCGATCCTTGACCACCTGTGCGGGAAGTGCCGGGAACACTTCCGGCGCTTTCGGGACCTCCTGGATCTCATCGGGATTCCGTACGCGGTGACGCCTCGATTGGTTCGAGGCCTGGATTACTATGTGCGGACCACGTTCGAGATGGTGACGGATCGTTTGGGCCCGACGCAGAACGCGTTGCTGGGAGGGGGCCGCTACGATGGACTGTCGGAGCTCCTGGAGGGTCCACCGGCGAAGGGGTTCGGCTTTGGCCTGGGTCTGGAGCGTCTGGTGCTCCTCCTTTCGCGGAAAAATGAATTGGCTGCAGGCTATCGTTCCCCCCGGCCTGAGATCTTTCTCGCCTATCTGAATGAGGCGTCGTTGCAAAAGGCGTTCATTCTGGCTCGAGATCTTCGTCGAGAAGGGGTTTTCGCCTACGTGGACTTCGGCGGACGCAGCCTACGGGCCCAGATGCGCCTGGCCAATCGGCTCGGGGCGCAGTTCGCCTGCGTCATCGGAGACGACGAGATTCGCACCGGGCTTTACTCCATCAAGAGAATGTCTGACGGCGCCCAGACTCGATTGCAGCAGGGAGGCATCCCCCGACACGTAAGATCGGCGTGAGAGAGGAGGATCAGGGAAGTGGCAATCGCCGGCAAGCAAGCACTGAATCGACCTGCCTACCACATCGACGGCATGGGGAGTCTCCACCGGAGCCACCGCTGTGGAGAGATACGGCCAAGTGATGTGGGCAAACGTGTGACCGTCATGGGGTGGGTAGACCGGACCCGGGACCTGGGAAACCTGATCTTCGTGGATCTCAGAGATCGGGAAGGGACGGTCCAGGTCGTGGCAAGCGCGGAGGACCGGTCAGTTCTCGACAAGGCGAAAGAGCTTCGGTCCGAGGATGTCGCCGCGGTCGTGGGTAACGTGATCGATCGCGAAGAAGAGACGGTCAATGACCAGATTCCTACGGGCACGGTTGAAGTTCGGGCGGAAGAAATCCGGCTTCTGAGCGCCTCCAGGACCCCGCCTTTTCCCATTTCCGAGGAACAGGGGACTTCGGAAGAGACCCGGCTGCGTTACCGCTATCTGGACTTGCGCCGGCCACGGATGCAGGCCAATGTGCGGCTGCGTCACGAAATCTGCCTGGAAACCCGCAAACTCATGGACAGTCAGGGATTCCTGGAAATCGAGACGCCCTTCCTGACCAAATCCACCCCGGAGGGCGCTCGGGACTACCTGGTTCCCAGCCGTGTTCACCGGGGGCAATTCTACGCCCTGCCCCAGTCGCCTCAGTTGTTCAAGCAGCTCCTGATGGTCTCCGGCTTCGATCGGTATTTCCAGATCGTCCGTTGCTTTCGTGACGAGGATCTCCGAGCGGACCGGCAACCCGAGTTCACACAGATCGACATCGAGATGTCCTTCGTTCAACCTGAAGATATCTTCCGGCTCGTGGAGTCCGTGCTCCAACGGATCTTCAAGGTTGCCGGTTACGATCTGACAGTTCCCTTCCCCAGGCTCAGTTACGGGGAGGCCATGTCCCGGTACGGAACGGATCGGCCCGATACCCGGTTCGGATTGGAATTGCGCGACGTGGGGAACGCGTTTGCGGAGAGCGGATTCCAGATTTTCCGCCGAATCCTGGGGGAAGGAGGGTGCATTCGGGGAATCCGGGTTCCCGGAAAGGCCGATTACACCCGCCGGGAGACCGATGAATTGACCCGGTTTGTCACCGAGCTCGGAACCGGTGGTCTGGCGTGGATCAAGTCCACGGCAGGTGGCTTCAGAAGTTCCTTGCCCAAAAGCGTCGGAGCACCGGTGCTTCGGTTCGCGGCGGAAATGGGTGAACTTGAAGCCGGCGACATCCTGCTGATGGTGGCTGGAACCGAATCGCAGGTGAACAATACCCTGTCCGTGCTGAGGCTCCATCTGGCAAAACAGGAAAACCTGATCCCCGACAATCGGCAGGACTGTCTGTGGGTCTACGATTTCCCGCTCCTGCAGTGGAGCGAAGAGGACTCCCGTTTTCTGGCTTGTCACCATCCGTTCACCTCGCCGAAGGAGGAGGATCTGCACCTGTTGGACACCGCGCCGGAACGGGTCCGTGCCAAGGCGTACGATGTTGTTCTGAATGGCACCGAGATCGGCGGCGGATCCATTCGTATCCATAGCCAGGAGTTGCAGGCGCGGGTCTTCGAGGCATTGCGGATCGGCCCGGAGGAAATGCAATCCAAGTTCGGATTCCTCCTGGATGCGCTCCGTTTTGGCGTGCCCCCGCATGGCGGTATTGCTCTGGGCCTGGACAGAATCGTGATGATTCTGGCGGGCGAACAGTCCATCCGCGATGTGATCTGCTTTCCCAAGACCGCGAGAGCAATGGATCTCATGTCGGGCTCGCCGTCGGGCGTCAGCCTGCGCCAGCAACGGGAACTCCATTTGCGCCTGACCTGAGATACCGGATTTCCGTAGACCTGGCCCCGAGCGGGAGTTGCTATACTCCTCCCAATGGGCAAGGTTCAGCTTTTACCGGAAGTCCTGACCCATCAAATCGCAGCAGGGGAGATCGTCGAGCGTCCCGCTTCCGTTCTCAAAGAGTTGCTGGAAAACTCGCTGGACGCGAGCGCGACCTCGATTTCGGTACAGGGAGAGGCTGGTGGTCAGCGCCTGATCTGCGTCCGCGACAACGGCGTGGGAATGAGTCCCGACGACGCCCGGCTCGCATTCGAGCGGCACGCTACCAGCAAGATCAGCACCCTTGAAGATCTGACGCGAATTCGGACGCTGGGTTTTCGGGGAGAGGCGCTTCCGTCTATTGCTTCCGTCTCGCGTCTCAGGCTCAGGACCTGTCCCAATACCCGGTCCGGTTCTGCGGATCCGGGAACCGAAGTGCAGATTCAGGGAGGCCAACTCGTCGAAGTCCGAGAAATATCCTGTGCCAGGGGCACTGAAGTTCTGGTAGAGGATTTATTCTATAACGTTCCAGCAAGAAAGAAATTTCTAAAGTCTTATTCTACGGATCTTGGACACCTGACGAGACAGCTCACCCACTATTGTCTCGCTTATCCGTCCGTCCGGTTCCATTTCACCCACCATGGCCGATTGCTGCTGGAGGCGGATGTTTCCGAGGGGCTCGAGGACCGGGTGTTCCAGGTCTTGGGTGAGTCCTTTCTGCAAAACCTGGTTCCCGTCGACTACCGCAAGTCCAACCTTCGAGTGAACGGATACGTTTCTCTGCCTCACGACCATAGAAGCAGTACGGCGTCCCAATTCCTGTTCGTCAATAGGCGAATGGTCCGCGACCGGGTCATGGCCCACGCCGTTCGACAAGCCTACCGGGATGCCATGCCGGCCCGTTCTCATGCCCGGGTTCTGCTCTTTCTTGAGGTCGATCCCGAGGACGTGGACGTCAACGTCCACCCGTCCAAAACAGAGGTTCGTTTTCGTCACAGCGGGGCCGTGCATTCCGCTGTATTGCACGCAGTCGAGGAAGCCATGCAGCGAGGCAGAGTCGATCTGTCGAGCTTGGCGAGAGACCTGCCGCCGTCTTTCTCCCGAAATGCGCCCCGACCTCCGATGCAGGCGCGATTGCGTCCTGGCCCTACCGCGGCTGGCCTCTTTTCTCCGCCCTCTCACGAAGGGGGCGCCAGCCTCAGCCGAGACTCCGTCGTTCCGGCGCCGGCACCGCTGGTTCGGGAAGGTGGTGCCGACCCTCATTTGGACAACATCCCGGAGACCACCGGCATCAGCTCGGTCCCCGTCGTCCTGGGGCAGTTCGTCGAAAGCTTCATAGTCGCGGCGGACAGAGATGGTGTTCTACTGATCGACCAACATGTCGCGCACGAAAGGATCCTCTTCGACCAGGCCGTCAAGGAGTTGGGCGACGCAGAAGATCCGCCGACCCAGTATCTGTTGGAACCGCTGAAGCTGGAATTGACGCCTGAGCAGAAGGCTATGCTGGGGGAGATTCTGGATGATCTCAACCGAAATGGCTTTGCCGTGGAATGGTTCGGGGACAGGACGATCCTGGTTCGCGGCGTACCGGCGCTGGCCCGATCATGTGACACCCTGGAGCTCTTTCAGGAGATCATGAACAACTTTCAGGGTGAGGAAACCCACAGGACTGCGGAGGCCTCTTCTCTTCGACGCCGGCGGGAGAAGATCGCCATCAGTCTGGCCTGTCGTAGCGCCATCAAGATCAACACTCCACTGTCGCGGGAGAAGATCCAGTGGCTCCTGGATCAGCTCATGGTCTGTGAGACCCCATATACCTGTCCTCATGGGCGTCCCATCGTTCTCAGGGTCGGTATCGAAGAGATCCTTCGTGGCTTCAAGCGGATCTGATCCGGCTGAACGGGAGAACTGCGGGCCCAGCCGAGCGGAATCACGGTAAGCAGACACAAAAGGAAAAGGGCCTCGCAAGGAGACCCTTTTCACAAAAATCCCGGCAACGACCTACTTTCCCACACAGTCACCCATGCAGTATCATCGGCGCTGGAGGGCTTAACTTCTGTGTTCGGGATGGGAACAGGTGTAGCCCCTCCGCCATAGTCACCGGAAAACCCTCTTCATCTGGAAAAAGCGGCAACCCTTGCCTCTTCAAGGCGACAACTGATCTCCGCGGCAGCGAAAAATTCTAGGTCAAGCCGCACGGCTGATTAGTACAGGTCAGCTTCATGCGTTGCCACACTTCCACTTCCTGCCTATCTACCTCGTCGTCTCCGAGGAGCCTTCAGTCCCGTTAAACGGGAGGGAGATCTCATCTTGGGGCGAGCTTCACGCTTAGATGCATTCAGCGTTTATCTCTAATGCACTTGACTACCCGGCGGTGCCCCTGGCGGGACAACCGGTACATCAGAGGTGCACCCAGCCCGGTCCTCTCGTACTAGGGCCAGCCCCCCTCAAATCTCCTACGCCCACAGCAGATAGGGACCGAACTGTCTCACGACGTTCTAAACCCAGCTCACGTACCGCTTTAATCGGCGAACAGCCGAACCCTT